>NZ_JBIVUT010000012.1:0-267137 GCF_044757365.1 Streptomyces sp. NPDC091289 | reverse complement strand
GCCACACTCCACAACCACGCCCTGGCCACATGATCTACAAGGGCACAGAACCCGGCTTGACCTGCCCGACGCCAGCCTTCTGCAACACGCTTTAGAGCCCTCGGAGTTCCTTCAACCGGGCCACGTCCGCCGCGTGCCCCTCCTTGCCGCCGGGCGTCTCGATGATCAGCGGTACGCCCTCGGTCGCCGGATGCGTGAACAGCTCCCGGAAGGGCTCCGCCCCGATGTGGCCGGCGCCGATGTTCTCGTGCCGGTCCTTGTGCGCGCCCACGACGTCCTTGGAGTCGTTGGCGTGGATCAGCTTCAGCCGCCCCTCGCCGACCGTCTCCACCAGCAGGTCGAGCGTCTGCCGCATCCCCGATGGGCCGGCCAGATCGTGCCCGGCGGCGTAGATGTGGCACGTGTCCAGGCAGATGCCCAGCTTCGGATGGGAGTCCAGCGCCTCGAAGTACGGCCCGAAGTCCCAGGTCCGCGAGCAGAGCGAGAAGCCCTGGCCGGCCGTCGACTCCAGCAGCAGATCCGGAGCGTCGTCGTGGGTCAGCTCGTCCAGCAGCGGACGCATGTGCTCGCGCACCTGGGCCAGCGCCTCGGTACGCGGCCGCCCGCCGGTCGCCGAACCGGTGTGCACCACCACGCCCAGCGCGCCGATCTCCCGGGCCCGCCGCAGCGAATGGCGCAGGGACTCCACGGACTTCTCGACCGTGGCCTCCGTGTGCGAGCCGAAGTTGATCAGATACGGGGCGTGGACGTACGCCGGCATCGAGGCCGCCGCGCACGCGGCGCGGAACAGCTCGTCCTGCGCCGGGTTCCCGGCGGGCATCGCCCAGCCGCGCGGGTTGGCCACGAAGACCTGCACGGTCTCCGCCGCCAGCTCACGGGCGTACTCCAGGCCGACCTTGGCGAGGCCGCCGGCCACCGGGACGTGTCCGCCGACCGGATTGCGCAGAGAGTGCATGTGGTTTCTAGAACCCCTTGGTCTTGATCGTGATCGTGGACCCCTCGGGGGCCTGCTCGCCGCCGTCCACGGACTGGCTCGCGATCGTGTTGCTGAAGGAGAGGAACGGCCGGTCGACCTTCACTTCGAAGCCCGCCTCCTCCAGGGTGCTCCGCGCCTCGTCGACGTCCCGGCCGGTGACGTCCGGGACGTCCAGCATCCGGGGGCCCTGGGAGATCGTCAGCTGGATCGTGTCGCCCTCGGCGGCCTCGGCGCCCTCGCCGGGGGACTGCTCGGCGACATCACCCTCGGCCTCGGCGGAGTGGACCCGGCCGGGCAGCACCTCGGCCTTCAGCCCCTCGGCCTCCAGCTCGGCGGTGGCGTCCTCGGCCGAGAGGCCGGTGACGTCCGGGACCTCGACGGGAGCGCCCTTGCTGACGACGAGCGCCACGGCCGTGTCCGGATTGCGGTCCGTGCCCGCGCGGGGATCCGTGCGGATCACGTCGCCGCGGGCCACGTCCTCGCTGAACTCCTTGGTCACCATCCCGGGGGCCAAGCCCACCTTCTTCAGGGAGCGCCGGGCGTCCGCGAGGGAGTTGCCCACGACATCGGGCACCCGCACGATCTCCGGGCCCCGCGAGACGACGAGCTTCACCGAGCCGTTGCCGCGGATCCGCGCGCCCGACGCGGGGTCGCTGCTGACGACCGAACCCCGCTCGACGGTGTCGCTGAAGACCCGGTCCACGCCCTTCAGCCCGAGCCCCTCGTCGGAGAGCCGCTGCTCGGCGGTCTTCTGGGTCTGGCCCAGCAGGGAGGGGACCTGGGTGAACTGTCCGGAGTTGATGTACCAGACGCCCGTGCCGATGCCGAGCGTCAGCAGGACGGCGGTGAGGATCGTGATCAGCTTGCGGTGCGGCCCGCCGAACGGGCCGCGCCGGCCGGTACCGCGCCGGGGAGCGTCAGGGCCCGCCGGCGGCATCTCCAGGCGGCTCGTGCGGTGCACGACCCCGCCGTCGCCCCCACCGTCCGCCGGGAGGGCCCGAGGGATCACGCTCGTACGGTCGTCCGCGCCGTCGTGCGCCTCCGACAAGGCCTGCGGAGGTACGGCGTCCAGCTCGGCGTCGGTCAGCGCGGCGCGGGCCTCACGGGTCTCGGCCAGCAGCAGCACCGCGTCGTGCGGGCGCACCTCCGGATTGCGGGCCGTCGCGCTCGCCACCAGGCTGTCCAGCGCGACCGGGAGCCCCGGCACGACGGCGGACGGGGCCGGGACGTCGGAGTTGAGGTGCTGGTAGATGACCTGGGCGGCGTTCTCGCCGGTGTGCGGTTTGGCGCCGGTCAGCATCTCGTACAGCACGACCCCGCAGGCGTACACATCGCTGCGGGTGTCGGCGGTGCCGTGCTCGATCTGCTCGGGGGCCAGATACGACACCGTGCCCAGCAGCGAGCCGGTGGTGTCGGTGGCCGTGCCGACCGCCCTGACCAGGCCGAAGTCGGCGACCTTCACCCGGCCGTCGTCCCCTATCAGGACGTTCTCCGGCTTCATGTCGCGGTGCACGAACCCGGCCCGGTGCGCGGCGCCGAGCGCGGCGAGGACCGGCTCCAGGATGTCGAGGGCCGCCCGGGGCTGCAGGGCCCCCCGCTCGCGCAGCACATCGCGCAGGGTGCAGCCCGCCACGTACTCCATCGCGAGATAGACGTACGCGCCCTGGGCGCCCTGGTCGAAGACCGCGACGACATTGGGGTGCGCGAGGCGGGCCACCGACTTGGCCTCACGGATGAAGCGCTCGACGAACGAGACGTCGGTGGCGAGCGCCGGGTGCATCACCTTGAGGGCGAGCACCCGGTCCAGGCGGGTGTCCACGGCCCGGTAGACCGTGGCCATCCCGCCGACGGCGATGCGCGCCTCTATGCGATACCGGCCGTCGAGCAGCTGCCCGACGAGAGGGTCCTGGAGGGTCGTGTCCACCCCGAGAGTCTACGAGCCGCCACCGACACCCCGGACGGGCCGGGGCACTCCCGGGGCCGTTCTGCAGCCGATCCGTGACAGGGACAATTCAAGCCCCGGGCGGCCGGCCCATCCGGGGGCAATTCAAGCCCCTCCGGCGATTGAGGAGCGGGGGTCCGGGGGCAGCGCCCCCGAACACGTACCGGCGGCTCAGAACGCAGGCCGCTCCGGATCCAGCACCGCCCGCCCATCCACCGGCGACGACGCCCGGGCGAAATGGCGGCGCGGAATCCGCCCCGCCCGGTACGCGAGCCGCCCGCCCTCCACCGCATGACGCATCGCCCCGGCCATCAGCTCCGGCTCCTGAGCCCGGGTCACCGCCGAGGCGAGCATCACAGCGGCGCACCCCAGCTCCATCGCCTGCGCCGCGTCCGAGGCCGTCCCGGCGCCCGCGTCGAGGATCACCGGGACCCCGGCCCGCTCGACGATCAGCTCGAAGTTGTGCGGGTTGCGGATGCCGAGCCCGGAGCCGATGGGGGAGCCGAGCGGCATGATCGCCGCGCACCCCACGTCCTCCAGCTTCTGGGCCAGGACCGGGTCGTCGTTGGTGTAGGGCAGCACGACGAACCCGTCGTCCACCAGGATCTCCGCCGCGTCCAGCAGCTCGATCGGGTCGGGCAGCAGGGTCCGTTCGTCGGCCATCACCTCCAGCTTCACCCAGTCGGTGCCGAGCGCCTCCCGGGCCAGCCGGGCGGTCAGCACCGCCTCACCTGCGGTGTAGCAGCCCGCGGTGTTCGGCAGGACCTGGATGGAGAGCCGCTCCAGCACCGAGAGCACCGAACCCCGCACGGTCGGGTCGAGCCGGCGCATCGCGACCGTGGTCAGCTCGGTGCCGGAGGCGATCAGCGAACGCTCCAGCACCTCCAGGCTCGGGGCGCCGCCGGTGCCCATGATCAGCCGGGAGCCGAAGGTGGCCGGACCCAGCGTGAAGACGTCGTCCGACATGGTCAGCCTCCCTGCACGGCGGTCAGGACCTCGACGCGGTCGCCCTCGCCGAGCTTCGTCGTGGCCCACCGGCCGCGCGGGACGACGCTCTCGTTGACGGCGGCGGCGACCCCGGAGCGGGCCGGGGTCAGGGTGGCGACGAGGGCGTCCAGGGCGGTCCCGGCGGGAACGGCACGGGCTTCCCCGTTCACCGAGACGGAAACGGTGGCGGTCGCGGCGGCTTCCGACACGGCGGCGGGCTCCGGCGCGGAGACGGGCTCCGGCACGGTGGGCTGCTGGGTCATACGGGCTGCTCCTGGAGTACGGGGGCGGCGGGGACGGCCGGTCCGAACCGGCCGGGGGCGAAGGGGCGGGCCGCCTCGGGCAGCTCGCCGGTGGTCAGGGCGTCGGCCATCGCGTCCCCGGTCACGGGGGTCAGCAGGACGCCGTTGCGGTGGTGGCCGGTGGCGAACAGCAGACCGGGCAGCGCGGTCGGGCCGAGCAGCGGGGCGTTGTCGGGCGACGCGGGACGCAGACCGGCCAGGGTCTCGGTGAGCGGCAGCTCGGTGATGCCGGGCACCAGCTCATGGGCGTCGCGCAGCAGCTCGTACACCCCGCCGGCGGTGACCGTGGTGTCCCAGCCCAGCTCCTCGCTGGTGGCGCCGACGACCAGCTCGCCGTTCTCGCGCGGCACGAGATAGAGGTGGCCGCCCCGGACCACGGCGCGCACGGTGCGGCTGAGGAAGGGGGCGTACGCCGGGGGCACGGTGAGCCTCAGGACCTGGCCCTTGACCGGGCGGACCGGCGGTACGAGCTCCGGCGGGAGCCCCGCGAGCCGGCCGCTGAGACTGCCCGCGGCGAGCACGACCTGATCGGCCGCGCACTCCGTGCCGTCGCCGAGCAGCGCCCCGGTGGCCCGGCCCCCGGCGACGGTGAGCCGCTCGGCGGTCGTCCGGCGGAACGCGACCCCGGCCCGCTCGCACGCGGTCAGCAGCGCCGCGGCGAGGCGGCGCGGATCCACCTGGTGGTCGCCGTCGACCCGGAGGCCGCCCCGGACGCCGGGGGCCAGCATCGGCTCCAGGCGGCGGCACTCACGGCCGCTCAGCCAGGTCGACTCCAGGCCCGAACGCTCCTGGAGGGCGTGCAGTTCGCGCAGATGCGCCCGGTCGTCGGAGTCCAGTGCGACGGCGAGCGTGCCGCAGGTACGGAAGCCGGTGTCCCGGCCGCTCGCCTCCTCCAGCTCCTCGACGAACGCCGGATAGCGGGCGGCGGAGGCGAGGTTGAGGCCGAGCAGCATCTGCTCGCCGTAGTGCAGTTCGGTGACGGCGGCCAGCATGCCCGCCGCGACCTGTGCGGCGCCGCCGCCCGGTGCGGGGTCCGCCACGGTGACGCCCAGCCCTCGCTGGGCGGCCCGCCACGCGGTGACCAGGCCGATGATTCCGCCCCCGATGACCAGGACGTCGGATCCGTCGGATCCGGAGTTTCTCCCCGAGACGCGCATGGGTGTCCAGCCCCTCCCTTCGCCGGCATGACCCGGAGCAGGTTCGTACGGTCGGAGGCCGTCCAGCCTCCCTCTCAGCCCGGTGCGTCCGGGCTCCCGCGAGTGTTCTACGTTGGCCAGCCTAGACCCACTCGCCCGCGGTCAGTAAGGGAGCGCCTGCCATGGCCCGTTCGCTCGACGGACTCGTCCTCTCGCCCGTCGCCGACCAGGCCCCCGGCCAGGTCGGCACCCGCACCCGCTTCACGTACCACGAGCGGGACGGCGTGATCTGGGCCGAGTACGCGGGCGGCGACGTGGTCCGCGGCCATCTCGTCGGCACCCGGGACGGGGACGCGCTGGACTTCCGCTACGTACAGCTCAAGCGGGACGGAACGACCTCGTCCGGGCACTGTCTCTCGACGGTCGTCGACCTCGCGGACGGCCGGGTGCGGCTGGAGGAGCGGTGGGCCTGGGAGTCCCAGGAGGGCAGCGGGACGAGCGTGGTGGAGGAAGTGCCCTCCTGACGGCCGTCGTTCCGGCGGCCGTATTCCTGACGTGCCGTCAGGTGATTAAGGTGGACAGGTGAGCGAAGAGCAGACGGAGAAGAGTCCGGCCCGGCATGTCGTGGTCGTCGGAGCGGGCATGGCGGGCGTGCAGAGCGCCGTGGCCCTGCGCGAGGCGGGCTTCACCGGGCCCGTCACCCTGATCGGCGCCGAACCCCACCAGCCCTACGACCGGCCGCCGCTGTCCAAGGCCGTGCTGCTGGGCAAGGCCGAGGACTCCGCCTTCGACGTCGACTTCGAGGCGCTGGACATCACCCTGCGCCTCGGTCTGGACGTCACCGCCCTGCGCGCCGCCGACCATGTGCTGGACACCGCCGACGGACCCGTCCGCTACGACGCCCTGGTCCTCGCGACCGGCGCGGAGCCCCTGACCCTGCCCGGCACCGAAGGCGTGTCCGGCGTCCATCTGCTGCGCACCCTCGACGACGCCGCCCGGCTGCGGCCCGTCCTGGACCGGCAGCACGACGTGGTCGTCGTCGGGGCGGGCTGGATCGGCGCGGAGTTCGCCACCGCCGCCCGGGCCGCGGGCTGCGCGGTCACCGTCGTCGAGGCCGCCGCCCGCCCGCTCGCCGGCGCCCTGCCCGCCGAGGTCGCCGCCCCGATGGCCGACTGGTACGCCGACAGCGGCGCCGAACTCCTCACCGGGGCCCGCGTCGACCGCGTCGAGGAGGGGGCCGTCGTCCTCGCGGACGGCCGCACCCTGCCCGCCGGAGCCGTGGTCGTCGGCATCGGCGCCCGCCCCGCCACCGGCTGGCTGGCCGGCTCCGGGGTCGAGCTCGGCCCGGACGGCTCGGTCACCGCCGACAGCGCGCTGCGCACCTCGCTGCCCGATGTGTACGCGGTCGGGGACTGCGCCTCCTTCCCCTCCGCCCGCTACGGAACCCGCCTGCTGGTCCACCACTGGGACAACGCCCTCCAGGGCCCGCGCACCGCGGCCGCCGCGATCATGGCCGCCGAGGACGGTGGACCGCTCCCCGTCCACGACCCCGTCCCGTACTTCTGGTCCGAGCAGTTCGGCCGCTTCGTGCAGTACGCCGGCCACCACGCGGACGCCGACACCCTGCTGTGGCGCGGCGACGGGGCGGATCCGACCTGGTCGGTGTGCTGGCTGCGCGACGGCGCCCTGGTCGCCGTGCTCGCCGTGGGCCGCCCGCGCGACCTCGCCCAGGGCCGCAGGCTCATCGAGTCGGGGGCCGTCCTCGACCCGGAGAAGGTGGCCGATCCCGCCGTACCGCTGAAGTCCGCCGCCCTGTGAGCCGCGCGGTGAGAGGCCCGGGACCCGCCGGGCCGACCCCCGTACGGTCGGCCCGGGTACCGGCTGTCAGTCCTGGATGGCACGCTTGTCCTTGTGACCGAGATTGACGCAAAGACCGATGCTCTCGTCCCCGCCTGGCTCCACCTTCCCGACATCGCGGAAATGCTCGATGTCCAGGTGACGCGCGTACGGCAGCTGGTCAAGGAAGGCCAGCTCATCGCCGTACGCCGTGGTGAGAACCGGACGCTCCAGGTGCCCGCCGCCTTCATCGACGGCGACAAGGTGGTCAAGGGCCTCTCCGGCACCCTGACCCTCCTGAGGGACGACGGCTATTCCGACGAAGAGATGCTGGAGTGGCTCTTCACTCCCGACCCGACCCTGCCCGGCACCCCCGCACAGGCGCTGAGCGAGAATCGCGGTACGGAGGTGAAGCGCCGCGCCCAGGCGCTCGCCGTCTGACCGACACGACAGAAAGCGGAGCACGGGCCGCCCGGTGCGGCCCGTGCACCGTCACGACCACGGGGGAGTTCCACCTATGTCCACGTCTGTGCCCACGCCTCGCGAGCAGCTGTCCGACGCCCGGCTCTATCTGTGCACGGACGCCCGCAAGCGGCAGGGTGACCTCCCCGCCTTCCTGGACGCCGTGCTCGCCGCCGGCGTCGACATCGTCCAGCTCCGGGACAAGGGCATGGAGGCCGCCGAGGAGCTGGAGCACCTCGCGGTCTTCGCCGACGCCTGCCGCCGGCACGGCAAGCTCCTCGCGGTGAACGACCGCGCGGATGTCGCCCACGCCATCGGCGCCGACGTCCTGCACCTCGGGCAGGGCGACCTGCCGGTCCCCGCCGCCCGCGCGATCATCGGTGCCGACCGGCTGATCGGCCGCTCCACGCACGCCGAGGCCGAGGTCGACGCCGCCGTCGCCCAGGACGGTGTGGACTATTTCTGCACCGGCCCCTGCTGGCCCACCCCCACCAAGCCCGGCCGCCACGCCCCCGGCCTCGGCCTCGTGCGTCACGCCGCCTCCCTCGGCCAGGCGCGCCCCTGGTTCGCGATCGGCGGGATCGACGCGGGCAATCTGGACCAGGTGCTGGACGCCGGGGCCCGCCGTGTCGTCGTCGTCCGGGCGATCACCGAGGCCGACGATCCCGCCGCCGCCACCGCCGACCTGGCCCGCCGTGTCCGGGCGCACACGCTCTGAACTTCAGGCGTACTGATGGCGGACATCTCGGGCTTCTGTCCGAGGGATGGACAACAGTCCGGCAAAACGAGACAAACTTTCCCGCTCTGGTTGGGGGAGCGTCCACCCCCTGGTTAACCTCCCCTTATGGCCCTTGGCACACCCTCCACCAGGACGGATCACGCGCGCACCGTGCGTGACCTGCTAGCGACCGGCAAGACGTCGTACTCCTTCGAGTTCTGGGCGCCCAAGACGGAAAAAGGTGAGCGCAACCTCTGGAACGCGCTGCGCCGCGTCGAGGCGGTCCGCCCGAGTTTCGTCTCCGTGACGTACGGCGCCGGCGGATCCACCCGCGCCGGGACGGTCCGGGCCACCCAGCAGATCGCCGCCGACTCCACCCTCACCCCGGTCGCCCACCTCACCGCGGTGAACCACTCCGTCGCCGAGCTGCGCAACATGGTCGGGCAGTACGCCGACGCGGGCATCAGGAACATCCTCGCGGTCCGCGGCGACCCGCCGGGCGACCCGATGGGCGCGTGGGTGGAGCACCCGCAGGGAGTGAAGTACGCCGCCGACCTCGTCCGGCTCATCAAGGAATCGGGCGACTTCTGCGTCGGCGTCGCGGCATTTCCCGAAATGCACCCCCGGTCGACCGACTGGGAGACGGACATCGGCCATTTCGTGGACAAGTGCCGGGCCGGCGCGGATTATGCGATCACGCAGATGTTCTTCCGCCCGGAGGACTATCTCCGGATGCGTGACCGTGTGGTCGCTGCGGGTTGCGAAACGCCGGTGATCCCCGAGGTCATGCCCCTTACCAGCGTGAAGCAATTGGAAAAGTTCTCCCAGCTCAGCAACGCGACCGTGCCCGCGTCGTTGAAAGAGCGCATCCTCGCGGCCAAGGACGATCCAGCCGCTGTACGCTCCATTGGCATCGAGTTCGCAACGGAGTTCTGCGCGAAGCTGCTGTCCGAGGGTGTGCCCGGACTGCACTTCATCACGCTCAACAACTCGACGGCTACGCTCGAAATCTACGAAAAACTCGGACTGCACAAGCAGTCGTGACCGGTCGTACCCGCCGCCGACGCGGCTACGGCCGAAGGAGGGGGCGGGCGTGGGCTGGACGGTCCTCTACATCGCATTCGGTCTGGTGGCTCTGTGGCTGCTCGGCGAGGTGCTGCTGCAGTACAAGGCACGACTGCGCTGGCGGCTCCTCGCCTTCGCCGGTTTCCTCGGCGTGGTGGTCGGGGTGCTGCTGGCCTCCGTTCCGGTCATCGTCGTCGGCACCATCGCCTTCGCCACCGGCCAGACCTTCGTGACGCTGTCCTTCCGGCGCGGCTTCTCCACCGGCTGGGCCATAGGCGGCAGCCCGGGGGAGAGCCGCCGGCGCAAGGGCGGCGGCGAGGGCGCCGCCGTGAAGGAACCCACGCTGGAGGTCTCCGACCTGGAGGTCGCCGCCCCCGGGTACGACCAGCCCCCGGCCGCCCCGCCCGCGCCGTCCGTCTACGAACCGCAGCCGCTGCCCGACGACACCGGCCAGTACGGCGTGTACGGGGACACCGGCTACGACGCGAACGGCAACGCCCGCCAGGACCAGGGCCAGGGTCACGAGACCGACCCCTCGGCCCAGCCGCAGTACGCCGCGTACGACCCGTACACCGGCTACGGGCAGCAGCCGGCCCAGGACCCCTACGCCGGAACGTACGACTACGGCACCGGCCAGCAGAGCTACGCCGCCTACTCCGACCCGTACATCGGCACCACCAACGGAGCCCCCTCCTACGGCGGTTACGACGCCTACGGCAACGGCGACGGCTACGACAGCCAGGGCGGGCAGCAGAGCTACGCCGACCCCTACGCCCAGAGCTACGGCGCGGAGACGTACGGCACCGACACCCCGCCCGGCGGCGTCTGGGTCCCGCAGCAGCGCGACGCCGAGCAGTACCCCCCGATGCCGCCGGAGCAGCCCGCGGGGCCCGCTTCGTACGGCAACGGCTACGACACCGGCCAGAACGAGCAGTACCGCTACTGAGACCGCGCCGCCGCCGGGGGACGGGCCCCGGCGGCAGCGGCGCCCGTGCTCCTCGCCCTCGCTCAGCGGGAGCCGCGGAAGTCGTCGCCCTCCACGACGAGCCCGGCCACCAGCGTGCCCGACATCCCGGCGTGCGCGAGCCCGCCGCCCGGGTGCGCCCAGCCGCCCGCGAGATACAGCCCCGGCAGCCGGGTGCGGTTGCCCGGGTGCAGATACGCGCCGTCCGCCCCGGCCAGCGCGGGCGGCGGCACCGCACCGCCCTCGGCCCCCGTCTCCGCCTCGGTCTCCGCCGGTGTGCGGACCTCGGTGTGCAGGATCCGCTCCCGCAGCCCGGGAACGGCCGCCGCCGCCCGCTCCACCAGGACATCGGCGAACCGCTGCCGCACCCCCGCGTCCCGCCAGTCGACCGGCCCCTGCGGAGCGACCGTCGCGGTGAGCGTCACCGCCTCGTGCTCCGCGTCCGGGCGGGTCGCCGGATCGTCGGGGCGCAGCACCGTCACCGTGGGGTGCCCGGCGACCCGGCCCCCGAACACCGCCTCCTGCTCCGCGGCCCCGTCCGCGCTGTGCACCACGGTCCGGTGCACCGCGTCCGCCTCCCGGGCCCCGCGCAGCGACAGCAGCACCGTGAACCGCCCGGCCGCACCCGCGCCGGAGCCCGCCCGGACCGTCACATCGTCCGCGCCCCCCACCTGCTGACCCGGCACCAGACCCGGGCGCGGCCGGACCCCGAGCACCACCCGGTCGGCCTCGGCCACCTCACCGCCCGCCAGCTCGACGCCCGCCGCCCGGCCGTCCTTCTCGACGACCCGGACCACCTCGGCCCCGAAGACGAACTCCACCCTGCGGGCCACACACCGCTCGTACACCGCCCGCGCCAGCTCGCGCATCCCGCCCAGCACGTACCAGCTGCCGAAGGTCTGCTCCATGTACGGCAGCAGCGCGGCGCTCGCGGGGGCGGCGCGCGGGTCGAGGCCGTGGGACAGCGCGTACCCGTCGAGCAGGGCGGCGAGCCGGACGTCCGCCAGCTCCCACGCGCCGATCTCCGCGACCGTGGACGCCTGCCGGGCCCCGCGCAGCAGCCGCCGCTGCCGCACGGAGGGATACGGGTCGCGCCCCAGCACCTGGTGATCCGCCCGCAGCGGCTCCTCCAGGAGCGGCCGCCGCGACCGGTCCCAGGCATCCCGGGCCCGGTCCATGAAGTCGCTCCAGCGGGCCCCGGCGCCCGCGCCGAGGGCGCCGTCCAGGGCGGCGGCGACCCCGGCCCGGGAGGCGTTGGGCAGGGACACCGCCGTGCCGTCCGCGAAGAGATGGCGGCTCGCCGGATCGACCTGGGACAGCGTCACGCACTGCTCCAGCGACTCCTTGCCGGTCTTCACGAAGAGATCGCGCTGGACGGCGGGGAGGTGCAGCAGCCCGGGCCCGGTGTCGAAGACGAAGCCCTCGTGCTCATGGCGGCCGACCGAGCCGCCGTAGCTCGCGGACCGCTCGTACACCGTCACCCTGTCGCCCGCGACGGCGAGCCGGGCGGCCGCCGCCATGGCGCCCGTCCCGGCGCCGATCACCGCAATTCGTGCCATGCCGGTGACTTTATCGACCACCACTGACAGCTCAGCCAGGAGGCCAGGGCCCCTCCGCGCCGGCCAGCCGTTTCTCCTCGCGGCGCCAGGGCCTGTCTGACAACTCCCGTCTGCCTCACGACGCCATGCACGCACTCTCGCCGCGCCGGCCCCAGACCCAAGTACGTCCAGTACGAGGGCCTGGGGCCGGCACGCCGAGAGCACGCACCTGACGCCGCGCGGCCGCCCTACGGGCTACGACGGGAGTTGTCAGACAGGCCCTGGGCCCGGCGGCGCAGGAAGCGGCGGATCCGGGAGGCGAGGAAGGCCACTATGACGATCCCGAGCACCAGCAGCACGGCCGCGATCACGGCGGCCGCCACCGGATTGAATATGGCGAAGGTGACGACCCCGGCGACCCCGAGGTCCTCCGCGATGCTCATCCCGACGTTGCTGAACGGCTCCGGGGAGGTGTTCACGGCCATCCGCGTGCCGGCCTTCACCAGATGGCTCATCAGCGCCGTGGAGCCGCCGATCGCCCCGGCCGCCAGCTCCGGCAGCGAACCGCTCTCCCCGGCCAGCAGCGCGGCGATCACCGCCCCGGCCACCGGCCGGATCACGGTGTGCGCCGTGTCCCAGACCGAGTCCACGTAGGGGATCTTGTCCGCCACCGCCTCGCAGAGGAACAGCACACCGGCCACGATCAGGACGTCCGTGCGCTGCAGGGCGGCGGGCACCTCGTCGGAGACGCCGGTCGCGCCGAACAGGCCGAGCAGCAGGACCACCGCGTACGCGTTGATTCCGCTGGCCCAGCCGCTTGTGAACACCAGGGGGATTACCGACACGCAGGTGATCGTAACGACCCCGCGCCGGACCCGGGTGGGGTTCGGAACGGAGCTCTGAGTATCCGTACTCAGGGACACAGATGAGTAGCTGCGCGGATAGGCCCCCACCTGCGCGGACGGCAGAGTGATGACCACGGAAGGGGCGCTGCGCCAGGACCGCCGGCACGGGGCGGCGGAACGGTGCGGTTCCCCCGACGCAACGGGGGTGCACGACGGAGGCCCGGGGACCACGGGGGACATACGGGGTCACGGGGAACGGGTTTCCGGCAAGCACGGAAGACGCCGGTCCGGTGAGGTTCGCGGGGGATGCGAACTCCAGCGGCCGGCGTCTTCGGCTTTCCCGGCGCCTCTGCCGGGGGCGGGCCTCAGCGCCCGCTGACCCGCCCGTGCAGCAGCAGCGACAGCGCCGAGTGGACCTCGTCGATCGAGCGCTCCGGCTGGAAGGCCTGCCAGTCCAGCGCCGCCACCAGCACCATCCCGACCAGCGCGGCGGCCGTCAGCGGGATGTCGATCTCCTCGCTCAGCTCACCGCTGCGCACCGCCTCGCGCAGCACGTCCTCGACGACCGCGACGGCCTCCTGACGCACCACCAGCAGCGTGGACTGCCAGGCGCGGTTGGTGCGCCAGAGCTCGGCCACGTACAGCTGGGTGAAGGCCGGGTAGCGGTCGATGAAGGCGAGCCCGGCCCGGATCATGGCGTCCAGCGCCTCGACCCGGGTGCCGCCGCGCTCCGCGGACTCCTCGGCGGCGGCCCGCAGCGAGGCCGTGAGCAGCCCCACACCGTGCCGGAGCAGCTCCTCGAACAGCTCGGTCTTGCTCTTGAAGTTGTAATAGACCGTGCCCTTGGCGACACCGGCCCGCTCGGCGATCTCGTCGACGGTGGTCGCCGAGAAGCCCTTCTCGGCGATGAGCGTCACCGCCGCCTCGTAGAGCTTCTGCCGGGTGGCCTGGCGGCGCGTGGTGCCACTGCTTTCCATGAGCTCGATTCTTCCAGGCCCCGACGCGCTCACCGGCCCGGCTCCCGGCGCGTTCACCGGCTCGGCTCCGGACGCGCTCACAGGCTCAGCTCCGGGTGCAGCCGGCTCAGGCTCCACACCTGCTTGCGGCGGGCGGTGAACGCGGTCAGGGCGAGCGCGCCGACGGTGAAGGCGCCCAGCACCGCGCAGCCCAGCCACACCGGGGCGAGCGGACCGCCCGTGATGAGCCTGCGCAGCCCCTCGACGACGTAGGTCATCGGCAGGTACGGGTGGATCGCGCCGAAGAAGCCGGGGCTGGTCTGGACGGGGTACGTGCCCCCGGCCGAGGTCAGCTGGAGCATCAGCACCACCAGCACCAGGATCCGCCCGGCCGCCCCGAAGCAGGCGTTCAGCCACTGCACGATCGCGGCGAAGCAGCAGGTCACCAGGGCCAGGAAGCCGATCGTTCCGGCGGCGTGGGTCATCTGGAGGTCGAGGCCCCAGTGCAGGACGGCCATCAGGGCGGCGACCTGGGCCGTGCCGATGGCGGCGACCGGGAGCCAGCCGGCGAACGCGATCCGCCAGGAGGAGGCCCCGGCGGCGAGTGCCCGCCGGTTGAGCGGCTGGATCAGCATGTACGCCACCATCGCGCCGACCCACAGGGACAGCGGGATGAAGTACGGGGCGAAGCCGGTGCCGTAGTTGGGGGCTTCGTGCAGCGACTTGGAGGCCAGCTGGACGGGGTCGGCCATGACGTCGGTCCGCGCGTCGCGGTCCTTCTTGTCGTAGTCCGGGATCTTGTCCACGCCGTCGTTGAGGCCCTGGGCCAGCTCGGTCGAACCGTCGCCGAGCCGGAACAGCCCGCCGTCCAGGTTCTCGGCGCCGGTCTTCAGTTTGCCGACGCCGGTGTCCAGGTTGCTGGAGCCGGTCTGCGCGCCGCCGAGTCCGGTGTGCAGCGCCTGCGCGCCCTTGGCGACCTTGTGGGCGCCGGTGTTGAGCTTGTTGACCTCGCTGACGGCGGATGCCAGGTCGTCGTTGAGCGTCGGCGCGCGCTTCGCGAGGTCCTCGGCCTGCTTCTGGAAGGTGGTCAGCTGGGCGCTCAGCTTCTTCAGGTCGCCGTTCTGATTGGTGACCAGGGTGTTCACATCGGCGGCGATCTTCGCGACGTCGACGGCCGTGACCTTGGCGCGCTCCAGCGGCGGGCAGACCGTGGCGTCGGGCTCCTCGGCCTCCTCGCACTGGGTGCGGTGGATCTCGGTCAGCTCGTCGGCCGCCTCCTTGGCGCCGACGGCGGCGGTCGGCGCGCTCTTCACCAACAGGTCGAGGTTGTGCCGGACGGCCCCGGAGGTGTCGGCGACCAGCCGGGCCGTGTCGCGGATGGACTTCCCGTTGTCCTGGAAGAAGGGGCGTACGTCGGTGGCGATCCCGTTGACCTTGTCGGCCAGTAGCTGGGTGCCGCCGGCCACCTGGGCGGAGCCCGTGGCGAGATCGCGCGAGCCCTTGTTCAGCTGGACGATTCCGTCGGAGAGCTTCTTGCTGCCCGCCTTGGAGTCCTTGAGGCCGTCCGCGAGGTCCTTGGAACCCTGCTTCGCCTTCGAGATGCCGCCCTTGAGGTCGTCGGCTCCCTTGGCCGCCTCGGCGGTCTTGTCGTGCAGATCGGAGAAGTTGATGAAGATGCGGTCCAGGAAGCCCCGGGAGGCGTTCGTGGAGGCGGCGTTGCGCACCTCGCCGAAGACCGTCTTGGAGATCTGGCCGACGATGTAGTTGTTCGCGTCGTTCGTGCGCACCTGGAGCGCGCCGGTCTCGGGGGAGTCCCCGCCGCTGGACGCGATCTTCTTACTGAAGTCCGACGGCATCGTCAACGAGAGGTAGTACGTGCCCTCCTCGACGCCCTTCTCGGCGTCGGCGGAGCTCACCTCGTGCCAGTCGAACACCTTGGAGTCGAGCAGCTTCTTGCTGATCTCGTCCCCGGCCGTGACGCGCTTGCCGTCGCTGGTGGCCCCCTTGTCGTCGTTGACCAGGGCGACGGGCAGCTTGTCGAGCTTCCCGTACGGGTCCCAGAAGGAGCACAGGTACAGGGCGCCGTAGAGCAGCGGCAGGAGCAGCAGGGCCACCAGCGCGGCGGCCGGCAGCTTCCCCCTGCCGAACCGCTTCAGCTCAAGCGCGGCCAGCTTCGGCGAACGCATCGGCCGTCTCCTCGTCGGTGGTGGGGGCGGTGGTGGGTTCTTCGGCGGCGCGTTCTCCGGTGACCGGGGCGGTCCGCACGACCTGGGTGTTCTCCGGGGCCTCGCTGCACACGGCGAGCACGGTCGTCCCGGCGTCGGCCACGGAGCGCAGCAGCGCCCAGGCCCGGTCGCGTTCGGCGTCCGGGAGCTTGAGGTCGGTGTCGTCGACGGCGAGCAGCCGCGGCTTGCCGATCAGCGCCAGCGCGACGGACAGCCGCAGCGCCTCGAGACGCTCCAGATCCCGTACGGAGGTGCGCCCCGACTTGGGCAGGGTGGCGGGGTCGAGCCCCGCGGCCTCCAGGGCCTCGTCGACCCGGGCCTCGGCCGCGGCCCGGCGCTCGGCGCGCGGGCGCAGCAGGGTGCGCAGGGATGCGCCGTAGCGGCCCTGGAGGAGGGCGCGTTCGCCGAGGTGCTCGGCGACGGTGAAGGCGGGGTCCAGCTCGCTGACGCCCGGCACCGGGCCCAGGGCGGCGATCCTGCGGACGGCGGCGGCCTGCTTGGGCAGCCGCAGCCCGCCGGTCTCCGCATGGCCCTCGGTGGTGCGCATCCGGCCGGTCAGGGCGAGCAGCAGGCAGGTGCGGCCCGATCCCGACGGTCCCTCGATGGCCACCAGCGCCCCTGGCTCGGCACTGAACGTCACGTTCCGGAAGACCGGGCCGCGCGGTCCTTCCAGTCCGAAGTCCTCGGCGCTGACAGCGGCGCCGTGCGGGCTCTCCACAGAGACCCTCCCCTAATTGAACTGACCAGTCAGTGCAAAAAGGTAGTCCGAACTCGCGCTCGAAGCAAAACGGCAGGTCAGGGGCGGATTCGGGTCGATTGTCAGTGGGGCCCGCCACCATGGACACAGACGGCCACGAAGCCGTCACACGACGACAGGAGGTTCGTCATGGCCAGCTCGTCCGCAGCCGCCGCCCCGCGGCGCCGCGCAGGCAGCCCTGCCCCCTCACCGACCGGTCCGGCCGGCGATGTCCACCCCGTGCTGCGCCGCAGCACGGCGCCGCCCGCCGCTCTCGAACTGCTCGCCAAGGCCCGCTCCGGCCTCGACGAGGCCGCCGTGCTCCACGAACCCAACGAGCGGTACGCCACCGCCCACCTCGCCGCCCTGCGCACCGCGGCGGCCGTGCTGGCCGCCCGCGGCCGCCCCGAGACGAACAAGCGCCGCCGCGACCGCATCCGCAGCGCCTGGGAAGTCCTCCCGGAGATAGCCCCGGAACTGACCGAATGGAGCGCCCTCTTCGCCTCGGGCGCCCTGCGCCGGGCCCGCGCGGAGGCCGGCATGCCGGGAGCCGCCAGCGGGCGCGACGCCGACGACCTGCTGCGCGACGCGGCCATGTTCCTGCGCCTGGTGGAACGGCTGCTGGTGCTCCAGCCGGTGCTCCCGCAACCACGCCCGGAGCGCCCCGGCGGCGGGTGACCCGGACACGTCCCGAACGGCCCGGCGGCGGGTGATCCGGGCGGCGGTGCGAGGCAATAGGGTGGTGACCGCTCACATCACCACCCGCACCGTTCACGCTCCGCCGTCCCCGGCGGCACCGTGCCGAGGAGTCATCTGCCGTGTCGGACCAGCTGCGCCCCCGCGCCTCCCTCCGTACCGCCGTGGTCTGGGAGGTCCTCAAGGACGCTCTGGACCGTCAGGCCAAGGCGACCGGCAGGGACGCCCTGGACGTACTGGACACCGGCGGCGGCACCGGCAACTTCGCCGTGCCCGCGGCCCGGCTCGGCCACCGGGTCACCGTCGTCGACCCCAGCCCCAACGCGCTCTTCGCGCTGGAGCGCCGTGCGGCCGAGGCCGGGGTCGCCGACCGGGTCCGGGGAGTCCAGGGCGACATCCTCGGGCTGTTCGACGTCGTGGAGCGTGACGGCTTCGACGCGGTTCTCTGCCATGGCGTCCTGGAGTACGTCGACGAGCCCGCCGAGGGCGTACGCAACGCGGTCGAGGCGCTGCGCCCCTCCGGCGCGCTCAGCCTGCTGGCCGCCGGACTGGGCGGAGCCGTCCTGGCCCGCGCGCTCGCCGGTCACTTCACCGAGGCCCGGCACGCGCTCACCGACCCGGCCGGCCGCTGGGGCGAGGGCGACCCGGTGCCCCGCAGGTTCACCGCCGATCAGCTCTCCGACCTGGTCTCCGAGGCCGGTCTGGAGATCGCCGGGGTGCACGGGGTCCGGGTCTTCGCCGACCTCGTGCCGGGCGGCCTGGTGGACACCGAGCCCGGCGCCATGGAGGCGCTCCTCAAGCTGGAAGCGGCCGTCGCCGAGCAGCCCGCGTTCCATTCCGTCGCCACGCAGCTGCACGTTCTGGGCGAGAAGCGCCGCTGATCAGCAACGCAGCTGCGGACGGAGTGGGACTCAGGACCCCCGTACGGGGCGTACGCCCCGTATGATCGGGTGACACCATCCGGCATGGCGGATCGGTCGTCGGGGAATCTACGCCTCAGCAGCCGAGCCGACATAGCGGTCCGGACTGGCTGAACGCTAGAGGGCGGGTTTCACGGGGGCGAATCCCTGCCTATCCTGGAAGGGCCGCATACCGGTCGCCCCCGCGGCCGACGACGAGGAGGATCCCGTGCCGCTCTCGGAGCACGAGCAGCGCATGCTCGAGCAGATGGAGCGAGCGCTGTACGCCGAAGATCCCAAGTTCGCGACAGCGCTCGAGGGAAGCGGACTGCGTACGTACACCCGGAAAAGGGTCTATCAGGCGGTCGCAGGCTTCCTGGTGGGTATCGCGCTCCTCATGGCCGGAATGGTCGCCCAGCAGATCTGGATCAGCGTGGTGGGGTTCCTCGTCATGCTCGGCTGTGCCGTGCTCGCGGTCACCGGATGGCGCAAAGCGCCCAAGCCCGGTGAACAACAGCCGGCCGCCGCGGACAGCGGGGACAGCGGTGCACGCCGCCGACCGAGACAACGCCGGTCGATGTTGAACCGCATCGAACAGCGGTGGCAGCGCCGCCGCGACGAACAGGGCCAGTAGTCAGCAGAACGTCTCGGCCCTGTCTCCGCACCGGGCCGTGCGATGGCACGACGTAAGACACCGATGGGTGAGGGGCGGCCGCATTTCTGCGGCCGCCCCTCACCCATGTGCGGTGTGCGTGTGTGCGGTGTGGGTGCCTCAGCCGGGCCGGCGCGTGAGGCGGCGCAGCCTGCCCGTCCAGAGACCGGCTCCCGGACGGTTCGCCCAGCGCTCCGAGAGCGCTGCCCGACGGTCCGTGAGGGCCCACACCACCCGGACGGACGAGCGGGGCAGAAGCGTCGCCCGCAGCCGGGCGCCGCGGCCCGCCGAGGCCCGCAGACCCGCCCGTACCGCCGACGCGTCCTCGGCCAGTCCGGCCGCGGGGCGCGGCTCGGGGGCGTACAGCACCTGCTCCACCGAGCCCGCGACCCGGTGCACGGCCTCGGCCGCGGTGGTGTCGAGCCGGCCCAGCCGCACGATCCTGGCCGCCGCCTTCCGGGGCGTCAGCGACTCGTCGGGACCGATGCCGTGGTCCCAGGCCGTATCGGCGATCTCCCGCCAGGCGGCCAGCGTCCGCGCGGCGGCGTCCGCGGGCGTCCGGCCCCCGGAACCCAGCCGGCGGTTTCTCGTCCGGGTCCGCCACAGCAGCGGCGACAACGGCAGCACCAGCACCAGGACCGCCGCGAGGACCACCAGCAGCACCGTCCCGGCCGGGGTGCCCCCGTCGGTCGGCAGCGCCGCTCCCGGCTCCTGCGAGGGCCCGCACCCGCCTTCCTGGCGCAACTGCGGCGGGCAGCTGTCATCGGCGGAGGGCGCGGCCGACGGTGCGGCCGAGGTGTCCGCGGAGGGCTCGGCCGCGTCGCTCGCGCTGTCCGAGGGGACCTCGGGCCGGGTGTACGACGGAGTGCTGCCCCGGCTCGGGGTGGGCTCGAACCGGGTCCACCCGATCCCCTCGAAATACAGCTCGGGCCAGGCGTGCGCGTCGCGCAGTCCGACCGAGGTCGCCCCGTTCGACTTCATGGTGCCCGGGGTGAAGCCCACCGCGACCCGGGCCGGAATGCCCAGCGTCCGGGCCATCGCCGCCATCGAGAACGAGAAGTGGACACAGAAGCCCTCCTTGTCGCGGAGGAACCGTGCGATGGCGGACGACCCGGTCCCCGAGGTGACCGTGGTGTCGTAGGTGAAGCCGCCGTCGGAGGCGAACCAGTCCTGGAGCTTCACCGCCTGCTCGTAGGCGTTGGACGCGCCTTCGGTGACCTCCTCGGCGGTGTCGGCGACCACGCCCGGCAGCGAGCCGGGGATCTGGGTGTACTCGCGGACCAGCTCCTCCGGCGGTGAGCCCGCGGCCGCGAGCTGGTCCGCCGTGGGTTCGACCACCAGGCTGCCGACCTCGTACTGCGCGCCCCGTGTGGTCTGCCCGTCGTCGCCGACCAGGGTGCGGCCCTCGGGCTCGTACCGCCAGCGGCCGCCGACGCGGATCTCGCTCGCCGGGTAGGGGAGCGGCAGATAGGTCTGCTGGTAGGAGCGCGAGGCGGAGATGTTCGTCCGGACCTCGGTGACGGCGACGTCCCCGCTCAGCCCGGTGGGCTGCGGGAGCCGGTCGGGCACGTCCGTCAGCCGGCGGGTGGAGGAACGCCACTCGCTGCCGTTGAACTCGTCCAGGGCCAGGATCCGGAGATAGAGGCTCTGCGGGTCCTCGATGTTGCTGCGGTACGTCATCACCTCCCGGTTGTCCGGCTGGTTGAGGTTGTTCTGGAGCGACACCAGCGGATTCACCGCGGAGATGGTGCCGCCGCCGCTGCCCCTGCCGTTCCCCGGGCCGCTGCCACCCAGCAGACCGCTGTCCAGGGCGGGCAGGGCGAGCGGGGCCACCAGGGCGATGCCGAGTGCCAGCACGCCGATCCGCCGCCCGGTGCGGACGGGGGAGGAGCCACCGCTCGCACCGGCCAGCCCGTCGGCCAGACCGCCCGAGTTCCGCGCGGCGCCGCCGAAGACGCGGCCCCACTGGGAGAGCCGGTCCCGGCCCTCCGCCAGCAGGAGCAGCAGATAGCCGGAGGCGGCCAGCAGGAACCACAGCCAGCCCGCTCCGCCGTCGGAGAGACCGGCCGCGACCGAATACAGGGCGAGCAGCGGCAGTCCGGCCGGGGCCGCGCTGCGGAAGGTCACCGCCAGGGCGTCCACCGCGAGACCGATCAGGACCACCCCGCCGATCACCATCAGCTTGATGCCGTCGGTCATCGGGGCCGGGGTGGCGTACGTGCCGACGTCCTCGCCGCCCGCCACCAGCAGCTCGCCGAGGCGCATGACGGCAGCCGGTCCGGGCAGCACCCCGAACAGGGCGTGGTCCCGGGCGAACATCAGCGTCAGCAGCACCAGGGTGACCAGCGTCTGGACGGCGATGGTCAGCGTCCGTGCCAGCGGCACCCGGCGCGCGAGGGCGCCCACCGCGCTCTGGACACCGAGCAGCACCGCCGCCCGCATCAGCCAGCCGACCCCCTCCACCAGCGGGATCAGCGCCCCCGCCGCCAGCAGTGTCGCCGCATAGGCGCACAGCGCCAGCCTGGCCCGCCCGCTCATGACCATCCCCCCGCAAAGCCTGTCGTGCCGCCGCTCGGGGCGGAGGAATCATCCGTGCGCATCCGGCCCGCCAACTGCCACAGCGCGGGCAGTTCGGCCCCCGGCTCCACGGGCACCGCGATCCAGCCCGACTCGCGCAGCCGGCGCAGCCGCTCATCGGCCCGTCCCGTCACGGCCTCGTCGCCGGCCCAGGCGGCGCTGTCCAGGACGAAGGCGACCCCCGCGCCGGCGCGCTGCCGCATCCGGGCCGCGACCGCGGCCTGTTCCTCGTCCAGGTCGCCGAAGAAGGCGATGAGCAGCCCCTCGTTGCCGCCGCGCAGCACGTCATGGGCGCGCGAGAGGCCCCCGCCGTCGGAATGACCGACCACCGCGAGTGTGTCGAGCATCAGCCCCGCCGAGTCCGCGGACTCCTGGGTCGAGCCCGCGAATCCGCCGGATCCCTCGCCGGGCACCGCGTTCCCGTCGTCGGTGAGCAGGCGTACGGCGAAGCCGCGCTCCAGCATGTGCACCAGTGCGGAGGCGGCCCCCGAGACCGCCCACTCGAACGCCGAGTCGGGCCCGGCGCCCTGGTAGCCGATCTGCCGGGTGTCCAGCAGGACCGTGCACCTGGCGCGCTGCGGCTGTTCCTCCCGGCGCACCATCAGCTCGCCGTGGCGTGCGGTGGAGCGCCAGTGGACCCGGCGCAGGTCGTCCCCGTGGCGGTAGCCGCGCGGAATGATGTCGTCCTCACCGGCGAGGGCGAGCGACCGCTGCCGCCCGTCGCCGTACCCGGAGGCCTCGCCCGCCAGCCGCAGCGCGGGCAGCGCCACCGTGCGCGGGATGACGACGAGGGTGTCGAACGTGCTGAAGGAGCGGGTCAGCTCGCACATCCCGAACGGGTCGCTGAGCCGCAGTTGCAACGGGCCCAGCGGATAGCGGCCGCGCAGGTCGGAGCGGACCCGGTAGGACACCTCGCGCCGGCCGCCCGCCTCCACCCGGTCCAGGACGAAGCGGGGCCGTGGGCCCAGCACGTACGGAACGCGGTCCTGGAGCATCAGCAGACCGGTGGGCAGCCGCGAGACGTTCTCCATCCGCAGGTGCACCCGGGCCTCCGCGCCCGCGGGCACCCGGGACGGCGAGAGCCGCCGGGTGCCCGTCACCCGGTAGCGGGTGCGGTAGAGCACGGTCACGCAGACCAGCGGCAGCACGGCCAGCAGCAGCCCGACCCGCAGCAGATCGCCCTGGCCCAGCACGTACGCGCAGACGGCGGCGGCAAGACCGGCGGCCAGGAACGAGCGTCCCCGGGTGGTCAGCCCGCCCAGGGCCGCCCGGGCGCCGCCCTTGCTGTCGCCGTCCTCCACGGCGCCGGGCTCGCCGGCCACCATCACAGCCGCCGTGCGCCGGGCTGCTGGTGGTACAGCGGGCGACCCGGCTCCTGCCCGCCCGGCACGGGCGGCGTGGTGCCGCCGGCCGAGGTCGGCACGGGGGTGCGCTGGATGATCTCCAGGACCACCTGTTCCGCCGTGCGCCGGTTCAGCTGGGCCTGGGCGGTCGGCAGCAGCCGGTGCGCGAGCACCGGCGTGGCCAGCGCCTGGACGTCGTCCGGCAGGGCGTAGTCGCGCCCGCTGAGAGCGGCGGACGCCTTCGCGGCGCGCAGCAGATGCAGCGTCGCGCGCGGGGAGGCGCCGAGCCGGAGGTCGGGGTGGCTGCGGGTGGCCCCGACGAGCTCCACGGCGTAGCGCCGGACGGCGTCGGCGACATGCACCGTACGGACGGCGTCGATCAGCTTCACGATGTCGTGGGCGTGCGCCACCGGCTGGAGGTCGTCCAGCGGGGAGAGCCCCCCGTGCACGTCGAGCATCTGGAGCTCGGCCTCCGGGCTGGGATAGCCGATGGAGACCCGGGCCATGAACCGGTCGCGCTGGGCCTCGGGCAGCGGGTAGGTGCCCTCCATCTCGACCGGATTCTGGGTGGCCACGACCATGAAGGGGTCGGGCAGCTCGTAGGTGTGCCCGTCGATGGTGACCTGGCGCTCCTCCATCGACTCCAGCAGCGCCGACTGCGTCTTCGGCGAGGCGCGGTTGATCTCGTCGCCGATCACGATCTGGGCGAAGATCGCACCCGGCTTGAACTCGAAGTCCCGCCGCTGCTGGTCGAAGATCGACACGCCGGTGATGTCCGAGGGCAGCAGGTCCGGCGTGAACTGGATCCGCCGCACCGAACAGTCGATGGACCGCGCCAGGGCCTTGGCCAGCATGGTCTTGCCGACACCGGGAACGTCCTCGATGAGGAGATGTCCCTCGGCGAGCAGCACGGTCAGCGAAAGCCGTACGACCTCGGGCTTGCCCTCGATCACCCCCTCCACCGACCTGCGCACCCGCTCTGCTGTGGTGGTCAGATCCGTGAGGCTCGCTCGATCGTCATAGGTCGTCACCCGGCCCTCCTCGGCCCTTTTGCGCAGGGGCCGTCGCGCGTACCCGCGCGGCCCACCCCGAAAAATCGGACACTCCTCCGGAAGGCCCGGGGGACGTCACACCCGCATTCTTGTTGCCGTTACCGCTTCGTGTCACTCGCCTGTGGATAAGTGGGTGTGAAAAGTCAGCTTCTGTCACGATTTCGACACCGCAGGTCACGGTGATGGGTGCGTGAAGTGCGGCGGAGGGCCGGGAAGCGAGCGGAATGCGTTCAGGAAACGGAGTCGATCTCGCGCAGCAGACCGGTGGTCACGTCGAACACGAACCCGCGCACGTCGTCGGTGTGCAGCAGGAACGGCGAGGTGCGCACCCGCTGCATCGACTGGCGTACGTCCTGGTCGGCGTCCGTGTAGGCCTCCACGGCCCAGGCCGGACGCTGGCCCACCTCGCGCTCCAGATCCTGCCGGAAGTCCTCGGTGAGGGACTCCAGACCACAGTTGGTGTGGTGGATGAGGACCACGCTGCGGGTGCCGAGCGCCCGCTGGCTGATGGTCAGCGAACGGATCACGTCCTCCGTCACCACACCGCCCGCGTTACGGATGGTGTGGCAGTCGCCGAGCTCCAGACCGAGCGCGGCGTGCAGGTCGAGACGGGCGTCCATGCAGGCGACGATGGCGACCTGGAGGACCGGGCGCGCGTCCATGCCCGGATCGCGGAACTCCTTCGCGTACCCGGAGTTCAGCTCGACGAGCCGGTCGGTGACCTGGCCCCCCTCGCGGACCGCCGAGGCGGGGGGCGTCACGGACTCGGCGGCGGAGGTCTGAGCGGAAGTCGACATGGATACGACGTTAGCGTTCCCACCTGGCCCGGGCGTGCTGTGAGAGCGGACAAAGAACGTCAACGCGACTTGTTGTGAGCTAACCCACAAGACCCGGGGGATGCGGCTGTTCGAGTGGGTTCACCGCATCCGTACGGGTGGAGCGACGCGCTGCGCGGTTCGTTGATCGCGCATCGATCGAATGGCAGGGTGGACTAAAGTAACGCGAAGTCACCACTCACCCCCGTACTCGACCCACCGCCCCATCGCACCCCCTGCACCTCCTGCATATTCCGTATTTCCCCCGTGATGTGCGGCGTACGTGCGACCCGGCCCTCTCCCGCTCTCGGTCGGCCGACGCCTCTTCCCCGGCGCCGGCGGACCTCCCCTTCAGAGCGGGCGGGGACCAGGACGTACGTGCCGGCCGCGCGGGACAGAGCCTGAGAGGGCGCATTGAGCCAGACCCGACACGTCCCGGTGATGCTCCAGAGGTGTCTGGACCTGTTGGCCCCGGCTCTCCAGGACCCGGCCCACCCGGAGCCCGTGGTCGTCGACTGCACCCTCGGCCTCGGCGGTCACAGCGAGGCGCTGCTCGCCTCCTTCCCCACCGCCCGGCTGATCGCCCTGGACCGGGACAAGGAGGCGCTCCGCCTCTCCGGCGAACGGCTCGCCCCCTACGGCGACCGGGCCACCCTCGTCCACGCGGTCTACGACGAGCTCCCCGAGGTCCTCGAACGGCTCGGCGTCCCGAAGGTCCAGGGCATCCTCTTCGACCTCGGCGTCTCCTCCATGCAACTGGACGAGGCCGACCGCGGGTTCGCGTACGCCCAGGACGCCCCGCTCGACATGCGCATGGACCAGTCCACCGGCATGGGCGCCGCCGAGGTGCTCAACACCTACCCGCCCGGCGAGCTGGTCCGGATCCTGCGGGCGTACGGCGAGGAGAAGCAGGCCAAGCGGATCGTCTCCGCCGTCGTGCGCGAGCGCGAGAAGGAGCCGTTCAGCAACAGCGCCCGGCTCGTCGAGCTGATCCGCGACGCGCTGCCGCAGGCCGCCAAGCGCACCGGCGGCAACCCCGCCAAGCGGACCTTCCAGGCCCTGCGCATCGAGGTCAACGGCGAGCTGAGCGTCCTGGAGCAGGCCATCCCGGCCGCCGTCCAGTGCCTCGCCGTCGGCGGCCGCATCGCCGTGCTGTCCTACCACTCGCTGGAGGACCGGCTGGTCAAGCAGGTCTTCGCAGCCGGTGCGGCCAACACCGCGCCCCCCGGACTGCCCGTCGTCCCCGAGCGCTACCAGCCCCGCCTCAAGCAGCTCACCCGGGGCGCCGAGCTGCCCACCGAGGAGGAGGTCGCCGAGAACCGGCGCGCCGCCCCCGCCCGGCTGCGCGGCGCCCAGCGCATCCGGGAGGAAGAGCGATGAGCACCACGGGGGGCGCGCGGTGAGCAAACCGGCCGCACCGCTGAAGGGCCGGGCCGCACGGCTCGCCCGGCTGATGCCGTCCACCGGGCCCAGCAGCGCGGCCCGCACCCCCTTCGTCCTGCTGGTCGTGCTTCTCCTGGGCGGCGGGCTCATCACCCTCCTCCTGCTGAACTCCGCCCTCAACGAAGGATCGTTCAGGCTCAGCGAGCTGAAGCGGGACACCACCGAGCTCACCGACGAGCAGCAGGCCCTCCAGCGCGACGTCGACAGCCGCTCCCAGCCCGACGCCCTGGAACGCCGGGCCCGGGAGCTGGGCATGGTCCCCGGCGGCAGCCCCGCCTTCCTGAACCCCGACGGCACGGTCCGCGGCGCCCCCACCGAGGCCACCGCCCCGCCGTCTCCCAGCCCCAGCCCCACCCCGAGCCCCAGTGCCGCGGCCGACGCCACCCCGGACCCCGACGCCCCCGAGGCATCGGCCGGAGCCGCCGGTTCCGCGTCGCCCTCCGGATCCGTACCCGCGACCGAGCCCGACCCCGCAACCGCCCCCGGGGCGGAGAACAGCCCGCCCCCGACGAGCCCCGGCAGGTGACGCAGTGCCGCCCAAGGAACCGCCGCGCCGCCGCGTACCCGGACCGGCCCGCCCCCGTAACGGGGCCAACGGATCCGGTCGCTCCGGCGCGCGCCCACCGGCCCGCCGCCCCCGTCCCGCCGCAGGGCGCACCACTGCGCGCGGCGGCACACCGCGCTCCCTGCGCCTCGGCAGCCCGCGCCCTCGGCTGCGGCTCGTCAGCCTCGGGCTGACGCTGGTCATGCTGGCCTTCGTGGCCCGCCTGCTCCAGGTCCAGGCCGTCGACGCCAGCGCGTACGCGGCCAAGGCCGAGAAGAACCGCTACCTGGAGTACACGGTCGCCGCCGAGCGCGGCGAGATCACCGACCGCAAGGGCGTCGCGCTCGCCACCAGCGTGGACGCGCACAACATCACCGCCGACCCGAAGATGTTCACGCCCGAGGACAGCAAGGCCCCCGACGCGCCCGAGCAGGCCGCCGCCCTGCTCGCCCCGATCCTCGGCAAGGACGTCGACGAGCTCGTCGAGAAGCTCTCGAAGCCCAAGTCCCGCTACACCGTCCTCGCCTACCGGCAGACCCCCCAGGTCTGGAAGCAGATCAAGGACCTCAAGTCCGTCTTCGCCGAGAAGGCCTCCGCGGACAAGCTGAAGGGCGGCCCCGGAGCCAACGTCCTGGCCGGGGTCCTCCAGGAGCCCACCACCAAGCGCGTCTACCCCAACGGGGATCTCGCCGCCGGGATACTGGGATTCGTCAGCGACGACGGCAAGGGCGGCGGCGGCCTCGAGTCGCAGCTGAACAAGGAACTCGCGGGCGAGGACGGCAAGATCCGTTACGCCCAGGCCGGCGGCCGGCGGGTCCCCACCGCCGGCAGCACCGAGGTCCCGGCCGTGCCCGGCTCCGACATCGAGCTGACCATCGACCGCGACATCCAGTGGGCCGCCCAGAAGGCCATCAGCGACCAGGTCGCCAAGTCCAAGGCCGACCGCGGCTACGTCATCGTCCAGAACACCAGGACCGGCGAGCTGCTGGCCATGGCCAACGCCCCCGGCTACGACCCCAACGACCTCTCCCAGGCCACCTCGGCCTCCCTCGGCAACGCGGCCCTCCAGGACGTGTACGAGCCCGGCTCCACCAGCAAGGTCATGTCCATGGCCGCCGTACTGGAGGAGAAGGCCGCGACCCCCGGCACCCATGTCACCGTCCCCAACCGGCTGCACCGCGGCGACCGGCTCTTCAAGGACGACGTCGACCACCCCACCTGGTATCTCACGCTCAACGGGGTCCTCGCCAAGTCCAGCAACATCGGCACCATCCTGGCGACCGGTCAGCTCGGCAAGACCCAGGCGGAGTCCAACCAGGTCCTCTACGACTACCTGCGCAAGTTCGGCCTCGGAGCCAAGACCGGGCTCGGCTACCCCGGCGAGTCGCCCGGCCTGCTGGCCCACCCCAAGGACTGGTCGACCTCGCAGCAGTACACGATCCCCTTCGGTCAGGGCCTCTCGCTCAACGCCGTCCAGGCCGCATCGGTCTACTCGACCATCGCCAACGGAGGCGTACGGATCGCCCCCACCCTCGTCCGCGGCACCAAGGGCTCCGACGGGCACTTCACCGCAGGAGAGGCCCCCGAGGAGAACCGGGTGGTCAGCGAGAAGACCGCCAAGACCCTGGCCACGATGCTGGAGTCCGTCGTCGACGACCAGGAAGGCACCGGCACCAAGGCCGCCATCCCCGGCTACCGGGTCGCGGGCAAGACCGGCACCGCCAACCGGGTCGACCCCGTCCGCGGTGTCTACAAGGGCTACACCGCCTCCTTCGCGGGCTTCGCCCCCGCCGACAACCCGCAGGTCACCGTCTACTGCGCGATCCAGAACCCCACCAAGGGCAGCTACTTCGGCGGTCAGATCTGCGGCCCGATCTACAAGCAGGTCATGGAGTTCGCGCTCAAGACGCTCCAGACCCCTCCGTCCGGCAGCGAGCCGCCCCGGCTGCCGGTGTCCTTCAAGCCCGGCGAGTGAACACGGGGATGCGCGAGCATCTCCTCCAAGGGAACCCTCAGTGACAACCATCACCCCCGATCCCGGGAACCGGAACGAGAACCGCCACGACCGGGGTCCCTCGCTTCGCGAGAGCCCGCACCGGCCCGGTACGCTCACCGCCGTGCCCCACGCTGATCAGTCCCAAACCTCTCAGAAGGACGCGCCTGTGACCTACCCGGGAGCGCCCCGACCGGACCGGCTCCGGCCCACCCCTCTCGGCGAGCTGGCCGGCCGGCTCGGCGTCGAAGCGGCCGGGTCCGGTGAGGTCACCGGCATCACGCACGACTCGCGGGCCGTGCGCCCCGGCGACGTGTACGCGGCCCTGCCCGGCGCCCGCTTCCACGGCGCCGACTTCGCGGCCCAGGCAGCGGGCCTCGGCGCCGCCGCCGTTCTCACCGACCCCGCCGGCGCCGAACGCGCCGCCGCCACCGGCCTGCCGGTCCTGGTCACCGAGAACCCGCGCGCCGTGATGGGCGAGCTGGCCGCCGACATCTACGGGCGGCCCGGCATCGGCCTCCTCCAGCTCGGCATCACCGGAACCTCCGGCAAGACCACCACCGCGTACCTCGTCGAGGGCGGACTGCGCGCCGCCGGACGCCCCACCGGGCTGATCGGCACCGTCGAGATGCGCATCGGCGACGAGCGCATCAAGTCCGAGCGCACCACCCCCGAAGCCACCGACCTGCAGGCCCTGTTCGCCGTCATGCGCGAACGCGGCGTCGAGGCCGTCGCGATGGAGGTCTCCAGCCACGCCCTGGTGCTCGGCCGGGTCGACGGCTGCGTCTTCGACGTCGCCGTCTTCAACAACCTCAGCCCGGAGCACATGGAGTTCCACTCCGGCATGGAGGACTACTTCCAGGCCAAGGCCCAGCTGTTCACCCCCGAGCGCAGCCACCGCGGCGTCGTGAACTTCGACGACGAGTACGGCCGCAGGCTCCTCACCGAGTCCGGGGTGCCGGTCACCAGCTTCTCCGCCGAGGGCCACCCGGACGCCGACTGGCACGCCGAGGACGTCGAGGTCGGACCGCAGGACAGCACCTTCACCGCCGTCGGCCCGAAGGGCGAGCGGATCACCGCCCGCGCCCCGCTGCCCGGACCGTTCAACGTCGCCAACACCCTCGCCGCGATCGTCACGCTGGCCGTCGCGGGCGTCGACCCGCAGACCGCCGCCGACGGCATCGCGGCCGTCCCCGGGGTCCCGGGCCGGCTGGAGCGGGTGGACGCCGGACAGCCCTACCTCGCCGTCGTCGACTACGCGCACAAGACCGACGCCGTCGAGTCCGTCCTGCGCTCCCTGCGCAAGGTCACCGAGGGCCGGGTGCACATCGTCCTCGGCTGCGGCGGCGACCGCGACACCACCAAACGCGGCCCGATGGGCGCAGCGGCGGCCCGGCTCGCCGACACCGCCGTACTGACCTCCGACAACCCCCGCTCCGAGGACCCCCTCGCGATCCTCGCCGCGATGCTCTCCGGCGCCGCCGAAGTCCCCGTCCACGAGCGCGGCGACGTGCTGATCGACGCCGACCGCGCCTCGGCCATCGCCGCCGCCGTCGCCCGCGCCGAACCGGGCGACACCGTCCTCGTCGCGGGCAAGGGGCACGAACAGGGCCAGGACATCCACGGAGTGATCCGAGCCTTCGACGACCGCAAGGTCCTGCACGCAGCCATCGAGCGGTCCCTGACGCGCCCCGGCGCCGCGGACCGTGCCCCTCACCACGAGAACAACAGTCAGGGATGACCAAGTGATCACCCTTTCCCTCGCCGAGATCGCCGAAATCGTCGGCGGGCAGTCGTACGACATACCGGATCCGGCAGTCACCGTGAGCGGACCCGTCGTCATCGACTCCCGCGAGGTCGCGCCCGGCAGCCTGTTCGCCGCGTTCGCCGGCGAACGGGTCGACGGCCACGACTACGCCCAGCGCGCCGTCGAGGCGGGTGCGGCAGCCGTCCTGGCGGCCCGTCCCGTCGGCGTTCCGGCGATCGTCGTGGACGACGTCGTCGGCGCGCTCGGCGCCCTCGCCCGCGCCGTCGTCGAACGCCTCGGCACCACCGTCGTCGGCCTCACCGGATCTGCCGGCAAGACGTCCACCAAGGACCTGATCGCGCAGCTCCTCCAGCGCAAGGGCCCGACCGTCTGGACGCCCGGCTCCCTCAACAACGAGATCGGCCTGCCCATCACGGCGCTGACGGCCACCGCCGATACCGAGCACCTGGTCCTGGAGATGGGCGCCCGCGGCGTCGGCCACATCCACTACCTGGCCGACCTCACCCCGCCCCGCATCGGCCTCGTCCTCAACGTCGGCTCCGCCCACCTCGGCGAGTTCGGCAGCCGGGAGGCCATCGCCCAGGCCAAGGGCGAGCTGGTCGAGGTCCTGCCCGAGGACGGCTGCGCCGTGCTCAACGCGGACGACCCGCTCGTCCGCGCCATGGCCTCGCGCACCAAGGCCCGCGTCCTGCTCTTCGGAGAAGCCCCGGAAGCGGACGTACGGGGCGAGAAGGTCAGGATGACCGCCGACGGCCGGCCCGCCTTCGTGCTCCACACACCCACCGGGTGCAGCGACGTGACCATGCGCCTGTACGGTGAGCACCACGTGTCGAACGCGCTCGCCGCGGCCGCCGTCGCCCATGAGTTGGGCATGTCCGTGACCGAGATCGCCGAGGCGCTCTCGGAGGCGGGCACCCTCTCCCGCTGGCGCATGGAGGTCACCGAGCGTCCGGACGGTGTGACGGTCGTCAACGACGCCTACAACGCGAACCCCGAATCCATGAGAGCCGCACTGCGTGCGCTGGCTGCCATGGGCCAGGCCCGAGGGGCCGACGGGGGACGCACCTGGGCGGTGCTCGGTCAGATGGCCGAGCTCGGTGACGCGTCGCTCGCCGAGCACGACGCGGTCGGACGGCTCGCCGTCCGGCTCAACGTCAGCAAGCTCGTCGCTGTCGGGGGGAGAGAAGCCTCCTGGCTGCAACTGGGCGCATATAACGAGGGTTCGTGGGGTGAGGAGTCGGTGCACGTGTCCGACGCACAGGCGGCCGTCGACCTGTTGCGCAGTGAACTGCGCCCGGGAGACGTCGTGCTGGTGAAGGCGTCCCGGTCGGTCGGCCTGGAGAAGGTCGCCCAGGCACTGCTGGAGAACTCGACCGAGGGCGAGGTCGCCGGCCGATGAGGCAGATCCTCTTCGCGGGGGCCATCGGGCTCTTTCTGACCCTGGTCGGTACTCCGCTGCTGATCAAGCTGCTGGCCCGCAAGGGATACGGGCAGTTCATCCGGGACGACGGCCCGCGCACGCACGGCAGCAAGAAGGGCACGCCCACGATGGGCGGCATCGCCTTCATCCTGGCGACGATCATCGCGTACCTCCTCGCGAAGGTCCTCACGGGAGAGGACATCCGCTACTCCGGCGTCCTCGTGCTGTTCCTCATGACCGGGATGGGGCTCGTCGGGTTCCTCGACGACTACATCAAGATCGTCAAGCAGCGTTCGCTCGGTCTGCGGGCCAAGGCGAAGATGGCGGGACAGCTGATCGTCGGCATCGCCTTCGCGGTGCTCTCGCTCCAGTTCCCCAACTCCATGGACTACACCCCGGCCTCCACCCGGCTCTCGTTCGTCGAGGACTTCGGCTGGTCGATCGGCCCGGTGCTGTTCTGCGTCTGGGCGCTGTTCATGATCCTCGCCATGTCCAACGGCGTGAACCTCACCGACGGCCTCGACGGGCTGGCCACCGGGGCCTCGGTGATGGTCTTCGGCGCCTACACCTTCATCGGCCTCTGGCAGTTCCAGGAGTCCTGCGCCAACGCGGACAACCTGACCAACCCGAACGCCTGCTTCGAGGTGCGCGACCCGCTCGACCTCGCCGTCGTCGCCGCCGCGCTGATGGGCGCCTGCTTCGGCTTCCTGTGGTGGAACACCTCGCCCGCCAAGATCTTCATGGGCGACACCGGCTCGCTCGCACTCGGCGGTGCGCTCGCGGGCCTCGCGATCCTCTCCCGCACCGAGTTCCTGATGGCCATCCTCGGCGGCCTCTTCGTGATGATCACCATGTCCGTGGTCATCCAGGTCGGTTCGTTCAAGATGACCGGCAAGCGGGTCTTCCGGATGGCGCCGCTCCAGCACCACTTCGAACTCAAGGGGTGGTCCGAGGTCCTTGTCGTGGTCCGCTTCTGGATCATCCAGGGCATGTGCGTGATCGTCGGCCTCGGCCTCTTCTACGCGGGATGGGCAGCCAAGAAGTGAGCACCGTGGACTGGCAGGGCAAGCACGTCACCGTCGCCGGGCTCGGCGTCAGCGGCATCCCCGCGGCCCGCGCCCTGCACGAGCGCGGCGCGCTCGTCACCGTCGTCAACGACGGCGACGACGCACGCGCCCGCGCGCAGGCGGCCGAACTGGAGGCGCACGGCATCACGGTGCGCCTCGGTGACGGCGCCACCCTGCCGCCGTCCACGGAACTCGTCGTCACCGCCCCCGGCTGGCAGCCGGACAAGCCGCTCTTCCTGGCTGCCGCCGAGGCGGGCGTCCCGGTCTGGGGCGACGTCGAACTGGCCTGGCGACTGCGCGGCGACAACGGCCGCGAGCCCGCGCCCTGGCTCGCGGTCACCGGCACCAACGGCAAGACCACCACCGTACGGATGCTGGCCTCGATCCTCGAAGCCGCGGGCCTGCGCACCGCGGCCGTCGGCAACATCGGCGTATCGCTGCTGGACGCGGTGCTCGGCGAGACGGAGTACGACGTCCTCGCCGTCGAACTCTCCAGCTACCAGCTGCACTGGGCGCCCTCCCTGCGCGCCCACTCCGCCGCCGTCCTCAACCTGGCCCCCGACCACCTCGACTGGCACGGCTCGATGGAGGCGTACACCGCCGACAAGGGCCGCGTCTACGAGGGCAACACGGTCGCCTGCGTCTACAACGTCGCCGACCCGGCCACCGAGGACCTGGTGCGCGAGGCCGACGTCGAGGAGGGCTGCCGGGCCATCGGCTTCACCCTCGGCGCCCCCGGCCCCTCGCAGCTCGGCGTGGTCGACGGCATCCTCGTCGACCGGGCGTTCGTCGCCAACCGCCAGAAGCAGGCCCAGGAACTGGCCGAGGTCACCGACGTCAACCCGCCGGCCCCGCACAACATCGCCAACGCCCTCGCGGCCGCGGCCCTCGCCCGCGCCTTCGGCGTCGAGGCGGCCGCCGTACGCGACGGACTGCGGGCCTTCCGGCCGGACGCCCACCGCATCGAACACGTCGCGGACATCGCCGAAGTCGCCTACGTCGACGACTCCAAGGCCACCAACACCCACGCCACCGAGGCCTCGCTGGCCGCCTACGACTCCATCGTCTGGATCGCGGGCGGACTCGCCAAGGGCGCCACCTTCGACGAGCTGGTCACCGGCGCGGCGAAGCGGCTGCGCGGCGTCGTGCTGATGGGCGCCGACCGGGCGCTGATCCACGAAGCCCTGACGCGACACGCCCCCGAAGTCCCGGTGGTCGACCTCGACCGGACCGACACTGGGGCGATGTCCGAAGCGGTCGCGCAGGCGGCAGCGCTCGCCCGGCCGGGCGATACGGTACTGCTGGCCCCGGCCTGTGCCTCGATGGACATGTTCACCAACTACAACAAGCGGGGCGAGGCGTTCGCGGACGCGGTCCGCGCACGCGCCGACGAGAGCGCCTGACCGACCGGGCCTCCGCGCCCGGGGTTCACGGGCCCCGGGCACGAGCAGTGGAGGGGACAGCGACAATGCCGGCCGACGAGAGATTCGCCGTACGGCGGGACCGCGCACGGACCTCGGTGCCCCGCCCCCTCGCCGCGGCTCCCGCACCCTCCGGAGTACCGCTGCCCCCCGGACTCGCCCTGCGCGGACGCCTGGCCACCGGCGCCCGGCGTCCCGAGCCGCCCCGCGGCTCCGGTCGCGGCGGCCCGGGACGCGGTGGTTCGGGCTCCCGCACCCCGCGCTCCGGGCGCGGCGGCGGACCGCGCCGGGCCTACGAGCGGGCACGGCGGGCCTGGGACCGGCCCCTGACCGCCTACTACGTGATCCTCGGCTCCAGCCTCCTGATCACCGTGCTGGGCCTGGTGATGGTCTACTCCGCCTCGATGATCAAGGCGCTGGACATCAGCAAGCCCTCGACGTACTTCTTCGGCAAGCAGTTCCTCGCCGCCGTCATCGGCGGCGGGCTGATGCTGATCGCCGCCCGGATGCCAGTGAAGCTCCACCGGGCGCTGGCCTACCCGATACTGATGGTCACCGTCTTCCTGATGATCCTGGTCCAGGTGCCGGGGATAGGGATGTCGGTCAACGGCAACCAGAACTGGCTCTACCTGGGCGGCCCGTTCCAGCTCCAGCCCAGCGAGTTCGGCAAGCTGGCCCTCATCCTGTGGGGGGCGGACCTGCTGGCCCGCAAGCAGGACAAGCGGTTGCTGACGCAGTGGAAGCACATGCTCGTGCCGCTCGTCCCGGTCGCCTTCATGCTGCTCGGACTGATCATGCTCGGCGGCGACATGGGAACCGCGATCATTCTCACGGCGATCCTGTTCGGTCTGCTCTGGCTGGCCGGCGCCCCCACCCGGCTGTTCGCCGGGGTGCTCGGCGCCGCCGCCGCCATCGCGTTCCTGCTGATCAGGACCAGCCCCAACCGGATGTCCCGGCTCGCCTGCATGGGCGTGAGCGAACCCGATCCGGAGGGCGGCTGCTGGCAGGCCGCACACGGAATCTACGCTCTGGCGTCCGGCGGATGGTTCGGTTCCGGGCTGGGTGCGAGTGTGGAAAAATGGGGTCAACTCCCGGAACCCCACACCGACTTCATCTTCGCGATCACCGGTGAGGAACTGGGTCTGGCGGGGACGCTGTCCGTGCTCGCCCTGTTCGCGGCTCTAGGCTATGCGGGTATCCGCGTGGCCGGACGCACGGAGGACCCCTTCGTGAGGTACGCCGCGGGAGGCGTGACCACGTGGATCACGGCCCAGGCCGTGATCAACATCGGTGCGGTGCTCGGCCTGTTGCCGATCGCCGGGGTTCCGCTCCCGCTGTTCTCCTACGGGGGATCGGCCCTGCTGCCGACGATGTTCGCGGTCGGGCTGATGATCGCCTTCGCACGGGAGGACCCCGCCGCGAAGGCGGCCCTGGCCATGCGGAAGCCCGGGGTGAGATGGAAGACGATGAGACGGCGCGTCAAGAAGCGTCCGTCCGGAGAGCGGTGAATTTCGGTGCATGTCGTACTCGCCGGCGGGGGGACCGCCGGACACATCGAGCCCGCGCTTGCCCTCGCAGACGCCCTGCGCAGGCAGGACCCGACCGTGGGAATCACTGCCCTCGGCACGGAACGCGGACTGGAGACCAGGCTCGTGCCCGAGCGGGGGTACGAGCTGGCGCTCATCCCCGCCGTACCACTGCCCCGTAAGCCCACGCCCGAACTGATCACCGTCCCGGGCCGGCTGCGCGGCACCATCAAGGCCGCCGAGCAGATCCTGGAGCGCACCAAGGCGGACTGCGTGGTCGGCTTCGGCGGCTACGTCGCACTGCCCGGCTATCTGGCCGCCAAGCGGGCCGGGGTGCCGATCGTGGTTCACGAGGCCAACGCCCGCCCGGGCCTGGCCAACAAGATCGGCTCGCGGTACGCCCACGGGGTCGCCGTCTCCACCCCGGACAGCAAGCTGCGCGGCGCCCGCTACATCGGCATTCCGCTGCGCCGCACCATCGCCACCCTGGACCGCGCCCGGGTCCGCCCGGAGGCCCGCGCCTCCTTCGGTCTCGACCCCAACCTGCCCACGCTGCTGGTTTCCGGCGGCTCGCAGGGCGCGCGCCACCTCAACGAGGTGGTCCAGCGGGTCGCGCCGCTGCTCCAGCGCTCCGGGATCCAGATCCTCCATGTGGTCGGCCCGAAGAACGAATTGCCGCGGATCGACAACATGCCCGGAATGCCGCCCTACATCCCGGTACCGTACGTGGACCGGATGGACCTCGCGTACGCCGCGGCCGACATGATGCTCTGCCGCGCCGGCGCGATGACCGTCGCCGAGCTCTCCGCCGTCGGGCTCCCCGCCGCCTACGTCCCGCTGCCCATCGGCAACGGCGAACAGCGGCTCAACGCCCAGCCGGTGGTCAACGCCGGCGGCGGTCTGCTGGTGGACGACGCGGCGCTCACCCCGGAATGGGTCCAGGGCAACGTCCTGCCGGTACTGTCGGACCCCCACCGGCTGTACGAAATGTCCCGCGCCGCGGCCGAGTTCGGCCGGCGCGACGCCGACGACCTGCTCGTCGGCATGGTGTACGAAGCGATCGCCGCACGCCGCCAGGCGTAAGGCGCGATGCGGTGCGGACCCGGGGCGGGCGCCCCGGGTCCGGCGAAGGAGCGAGCGTGGCCGGACCGACGACCGCCCAGCGCGGCGCACCCGGGCGGGCGGACACCTCCGCCCGCCCGCCGCACATCGGCCCCGAGGGGCCCCGGATCAGCCGCCGTCTGCTGCTGATCCTGATCGGCGTCGCGGCCGCCCTGCTCGCCGCGTTCGTGATCTGGGTGCTCTACGGCTCCTCCTGGCTCCGCGTCGAGAAGGTGAGTACGAGCGGCGTCGAGGTCCTGACCCGCGAAGAAGTGGAAGCGGTTGCCGCCACTCCGATCGGCGCCCCGCTGGTCTCCGTGGACACCGACGCCATGGAGCGCAGGTTGCGCCAGAAGTTGCCTCGTATCGACACAGTTGATGTCGTTCGGTCCTGGCCGCACGGTATCGGCCTTAAGGTGACCGAACGGAAGCCCGTCCTGCTCGTCGAGAAGGACGGGAGGTTCGTCGAAGTGGATGCCGAGGGCGTGCGCTTCGCCACCGTGGCCAAGGCGCCGAAGGGCGTGCCCCTGTTGGAGCTGACTCCCGAACCGTCCGCGAGCCTGCGCCGCTTCGGCGGTGACGGTCTGTTGCGGGAAGCGGTCCGGGTCGCCGGGGACCTTCCGCCGGGCGTCGCCGGGGACACCGAGACCGTGCGGGTCACCTCGTACGACGCGATCTCCTTGCGGCTCACCCGGGATCGTGTGGTGACCTGGGGGAGTGGCGAGGACGGACCGGTGAAGGCAGGCGTCCTCACCGCACTCATGAAAGCCGCCCCCAAAGCGGGACACTTCGACGTAAGCGCTCCCACCGCCCCGGCGGTATCGGCGAGTTGACGGGCATTTGTGCTGGCCAGCACCCTGGTTGGTCAGCGCTACGGGTGATCACATAGGGTGAAAAGAAAAACGGGAGGTTCGGCGTGTTCGTTGAACGTGCGCCACTTGTCGACTTAGTGTCCTGTTCGGAAGAGTCCAGGAAGCAGACACACTGGTAACCCTAAACTTCAACGTTAGGGTTTGGGTCGGCGTTCGGACCGTCCCCATCGACATCAGTCGTCGCCGCGGGGCTACCGCAGAGCGACGACACGTAACTCGAGGCGAGAGGCCTTCGACGTGGCAGCACCGCAGAACTACCTCGCAGTCATCAAGGTCATCGGTGTCGGCGGCGGTGGTGTCAATGCCATCAACCGAATGATCGAGGTCGGTCTCAAGGGCGTCGAGTTCATCGCGATCAACACGGACGCACAAGCCCTGTTGATGAGCGACGCCGACGTCAAGCTCGACGTCGGCCGCGAACTCACCCGGGGCCTCGGCGCCGGGGCGAACCCGGCCGTCGGTCGTAAGGCGGCAGAGGACCACCGTGAGGAGATCGAGGAGGTCCTCAAGGGGGCCGACATGGTCTTCGTCACCGCCGGAGAGGGCGGCGGCACCGGCACCGGCGGCGCACCCGTCGTCGCCAACATCGCGCGCTCGCTCGGCGCCCTGACGATCGGCGTGGTCACCCGCCCGTTCACCTTCGAGGGCCGGCGACGCGCGAACCAGGCGGAGGACGGCATCGCCGAACTCCGCGAAGAGGTCGACACCCTCATCGTCATTCCCAACGACCGCCTGCTGTCCATCTCGGACCGTCAGGTCAGCGTGCTCGACGCGTTCAAGTCGGCCGACCAGGTGCTGCTCTCGGGTGTCCAGGGCATCACCGACCTCATCACCACCCCGGGCCTGATCAACCTCGACTTCGCCGACGTCAAGTCGGTCATGTCCGAGGCCGGATCGGCGCTCATGGGCATCGGCTCGGCGCGCGGCGACGACCGCGCGGTGGCGGCCGCGGAGATGGCGATCTCCTCGCCCCTCCTGGAAGCCTCCATCGACGGCGCCCGCGGTGTCCTGCTCTCCATCTCCGGCGGCAGCGACCTCGGTCTCTTCGAGATCAACGAGGCCGCCCAGCTGGTGAGCGAGGCGGCGCACCCCGAGGCCAACATCATCTTCGGCGCCGTCATCGACGACGCCCTGGGCGACGAGGTGCGGGTCACCGTGATCGCCGCGGGCTTCGACGGCGGACAGCCGCCGGCCCGCCGGGAGAACGTCCTCGGCGCGAACAGCAACAAGCGCGAGGAGCCGGCCGCCCCGGCCAGGTCCTCCGTCGAGTCCACGCGTCCGACGGGCGGACTCGGTTCCGTACCTCCGCGCGAGGAGAGCCCGGCCCCGGCCGAGCCCGCCCCCGCGTCGGCTTCGAGCGAGAGCGCGCTGCCGCCGGTCTCTCCGCCGCACGTCCCGCCGGCCCGTCCCTACCAGGACACCCAGGCCGAAGAGCTGGATGTTCCGGACTTCTTGAAGTGATAGGTCAGCATCGGGCGGCACCCGTCACGGGCAGCGCTCATTTCTCCTTCACCGACCGGTGGGGCGGAGTGAGCGCCGCTCCGTACGGTGAACTCAACCTCGGCGGCGCGGTCGGTGACGACCCCGCCGCCGTCGGCGCGAATCGCGAGCGTGCGGCCCGCGACCTCGGCATCGACCCGGCCCGCGTCGTCTGGATGAACCAGGTGCACGGCCGGGACGTGGCGGTGGTGGACGGACCCTGGGGTGCGGACGCGGAGATTCCGGCCGTGGACGCGGTGGTGACCGCCCGGCGCGGGCTGCCGCTCGCGGTCCTCACGGCCGACTGCACCCCCGTACTTCTCGCCGACCCGGTCGCCGGAGTCGTCGGGGCGGCGCACGCCGGGCGGCCGGGGCTGGTCGCCGGAGTCGTTCCGGTGGCGGTCGAGGCCATGGTCGCGCTCGGCGCACACCCCTCCCGGATCACCGCGCACACCGGGCCGGCCGTCTGCGGACGGTGCTACGAAGTGCCCGAGGCGATGCGGGCCGAGGTCGCCGAGGCGGTCCCCGGCACCTGGTCCGAGACCAGCTGGGGAACCCCGGCGGTCGACGTCACCGGCGGAGTCCACGCCCAGCTCGCCGCCCTCGGGGTGGCGGACCGGCACTCCTCGCCGTACTGCACGCTGGAATCGGGCGACCACTTCTCGTACCGCCGCGACCGCACCACCGGGCGGCTCGCCGGATATGTCTGGTTGGACTGATAGGGCATGACGGACCGTAAGGCTCAACTCGCCGCGAATCTGGCACAGGTGGAGGAAAGGATCGCCTCCTCCTGCGCCGCGGCCGGTCGCAAGCGCGAAGAAGTGACCCTGATCGTGGTCACCAAGACCTACCCCGCGAGCGATGTGCGGATCCTGCATGAACTCGGTGTGCGCCATGTCGCGGAGAATCGTGACCAGGACGCGGCCCCCAAAGCCACCGCTTGTGCGGATCTTTCGCTGACATGGCACTTTGTCGGACAATTGCAGACGAACAAGGTTCGTTCTGTGACCAGTTATGCCGATGTCGTGCAGTCGGTGGACCGCGCCAAGCTGGTCACCGCGCTCTCCGCCGCCGCGGTGCGCGGGGAGCGTGAGCTCGGCTGCCTCATCCAGGTCGCCCTGGACGCGGAGAGCGGCGCGCGCGGTGAGCGCGGCGGCGTCGCGCCGGACGGGGTCGAGGAGTTGGCGGTCGCGATCGGCGCGGCTCCCGGGCTCCGGCTCGACGGTCTGATGACCGTGGCGCCGCTGGCCGGGGAGTACGCCGGCCGGCAACGGGCCGCTTTCGACCGGCTGATGGAAATCTCATCCCGCCTGCGCGCCGGTCATCCGGCTGCGAACATGGTCTCCGCAGGTATGAGCGGGGACCTGGAGGACGCGGTGGCGGCCGGAGCGACACATGTACGCGTCGGTACGGCGGTACTCGGAGTCCGACCCCGGCTCGGGTAACGTCGCGAAGCAAGTCGGACCACAGCAGAAAATATGGTCATTACCGCTTACAGCGGACAGGCCACAGTGGATCGCGGGCACTTGGTGACGAATGCCGATCCACCACAGAGCGGAGGACTCGGAGCATGGCCGGCGCGATGCGCAAGATGGCGGTCTACCTCGGCCTCGTGGAGGACGATGGGTACGACGGTCCGGGGTTCGACCCCGATGACGAATTCGAACCTGAGCCGGAGCCCGAGCGCGACCGGCGGCGGCATCAGCCCCCGCACCAGGTGGAGCGGGAACGCGAGCGTGATCGTGAGCGTGAGCGCGAAAGGGACGAACCGGTACGAGTGGTGCAACCACCCGCACAGCGCGAGCCGGTTCAGCTCCCCGCGGAAAGCGGGCGACCCGCCCGAATCGCCCCCGTGGCATCCATCACACCTGAACGCCCGAACATGGAGAAGAACGCACCGGTGATCATGCCCAAGGTCGTGTCCGAGCGGGAGCCGTACCGCATCACCACGCTGCACCCCAGGACCTACAACGAGGCCCGTACCATCGGGGAACACTTCCGTGAGGGCACTCCGGTGATCATGAATCTCACGGAGATGGACGATACGGACGCGAAGCGACTTGTCGACTTTGCCGCGGGACTCGTCTTCGGTCTCCATGGCAGCATTGAACGCGTGACGCAGAAGGTGTTCCTGTTGTCGCCTGCTAACGTCGATGTCACGGCGGAGGACAAGGCCCGCATCGCAGAGGGCGGATTCTTCAACCAGAGCTGAGAACACGACACCGGGAACAACCCGGCCGAGAGGCCGGTGCCGGCCACGAGGCCGGAGCTACGAGAGCCAGGGGAGAGGGAAGCGCGGGACATGGGCGTCGCACTGGATGTGGTCTATATCGCGCTGATGTGTTTCCTCATCGTGCTGATCTTCCGGCTGGTCATGGACTATGTCTTCCAGTTCGCACGTTCATGGCAACCCGGCAAGGCGATGGTGGTCGTACTTGAGGCCACCTACACTGTCACCGATCCACCGCTCAAGCTTCTGCGGCGATTCATCCCGCCGCTGCGTCTCGGGGGCGTGGCACTCGACCTGTCCTTCTTCGTTCTGATGATCATCGTCTACATCCTGATCAGCGTTGTGGTCAGGTTGTGAGCGATACGGTCTTGCCGACTGCCGACGACTACGTAGAGGTGAAGAAGAGATGCCGTTGACCCCCGAGGACGTGCGGAACAAGCAGTTCACGACCGTCCGCCTCCGAGAAGGCTATGACGAGGACGAGGTCGATGCCTTTCTAGACGAGGTCGAATCGGAGCTGACCCGTCTGCTCCGTGAGAACGAGGACCTGCGCGCCAAGCTGGCCGCCGCGACGCGTGCCGCCGCGCAGAACCAGCAGCAGCAACAGCAGCAGCAGGGCATGCGCAAGCCCCCGGAGCAGCAGGACCGCCCGGGTGCGCCCGTTCCCGCCGCCATATCCGGACCGCCGCAGCAGCAGCAGCCCCCGCAGATGGGTCCGCCCCAGCTGCCCGGTGGCGCGCCGCAGCTGCCCGCAGGTCCCAGTGGCCACGGCCCCCAGGGCGGCCACGGCCCCGGTCCGCAGGGCCCGCACGGCCCCGGCCCGATGCAGGGCGGTCCCATGGGTGGCCCGATGGGCGGCCCCATGGGTCAGCACCCCCAGCAGCAGCAGATGCAGCAGATGCAGCCGCCGCAGATGCAGCAGCAGGGGCAGGGCCCCGGTGGCGACAGCGCCGCCCGTGTCCTCTCGCTCGCCCAGCAGACCGCCGACCAGGCGATCGCGGAGGCCCGTTCCGAGGCCAACAAGATCGTCGGCGAGGCCCGCAGCCGCGCCGAGGGCCTGGAGCGCGACGCGCGCGCCAAGGCCGACGCCCTGGAGCGGGACGCGCAGGAGAAGCACCGCGTGGCGATGGGCTCGCTGGAGTCGGCCCGCGCGACGCTGGAGCGCAAGGTCGAGGACCTGCGTGGCTTCGAGCGCGAGTACCGCACGCGGCTGAAGTCGTACCTGGAGAGCCAGCTGCGTCAGCTGGAGACCCAGGCGGACGACTCGCTCGCCCCGCCGCGGACTCCGGCGACCGCTTCGCTGCCGCCGTCCCCCTCGCTGGCCCCGGCCGGTGCGGGTGCGATGGGTCACTCCATGGGCGGCTCTAACCACGGTGGCCACGGCGGCCAGCAGATGGGTGGCGGCCAGTCCATGGGCGGTGCGCCGTCCTACGGTGGGCAGCAGCAGATGTCGCCCGCGATGACGCAGCCGATGGCGCCGGTGCGGCCGCAGGCGCCGCAGCCGATGCAGCAGGCGCCTTCGCCGATGCGTGGGTTCCTGATCGACGAGGACGACAACTGAGCGGTATGCGCTCGCTGAGCGCGTAGCCGTCGGCAGGCAAAGGGCCGGGCCCCGGGTTTTCCCCGGGGCCCGGCCCTTTGCCGTGGGCGGCGCGCTCATGGCCCCGGGGCCCCTTTTGTCCTCAAGCGCCGGACGGGCTGGTTTCGGGGCTCCGCCCCGGAACCCCGCTCCTCAATCGCCGGAGGGGCTACCCATAGCCTCGCCGGCGTTTGAGGCGCGGGGGTTCGGGGGCGGAGCCCCTGAGGGGGGACGGCGAAGGGCCCGGCCGGGATGTTTCCGGCCGGGCCCCTGGTTGTGCGGGCTACTGCTACTGCTACTGCTTGCGCAGGCGGAACGTGAGCGCCAGGCCCTCGTCCTCGAACACCTCGCCGTACGTGGCGTCCGCCTCGCCCTCCGCGTAGTCCACGGCCAAGACCTCGTCCGCGATCAGCGGGGTGTGCTCGGTGAGGGCCTCCACCGTGGCCGGGGACGTCGAGGTCCAGCGGACGGCGATGCGGTCCGCGACGTCCAGGCCGCTGTTCTTGCGGGCCTCCTGGATCAGGCGGATCGCGTCACGGGCCAGGCCCGCGCGGCGGAGCTCCGGGGTGATCTCCAGGTCCAGGGCGACCGTCGCGCCCGAGTCCGAGGCGACCGACCAGCCCTCGCGCGGAGTCTCCGTGATGATGACCTCATCCGGGGAGAGGGTGATCTGCTCGCCCTCCACCTCGACCGCCGCCGTGCCCTCGCGCAGGGCGAGGGAGAGCGCTGCCGCGTCCGCCTCGGCCACTGCCTTCGCCACCGCCTGCACGCCCTTGCCGAACCGCTTGCCCAGCGCCCGGAAGTTCGCCTTCGCCGTCGTGTCGACCAGCGAGCCGCCCACCTCGGAGAGCGTGGCGAGCGATGTGACGTTCAGCTCCTCCGTGATCTGCGCCCGCAGGTCGGGGGAGAGGGACTCGAAGCCGTTCGCCGCGACGAGTGCGCGCGACAGCGGCTGGCGCGTCTTCACGCCCGACTCCGCGCGCGTGGCCCGGCCCAGCTCCACCAGGCGGCGCACCAGCGCCATCTGGGAGGAGAGGGTGGGGTCGATGGCGGAGAGGTCTGCCTTGGGCCAGGCGGAGAGGTGGACCGACTCCGGGGCGTCCGGCGTGACCGGGGTGATCAGGTCCTGCCAGACCCGCTCGGTGATGAACGGGGTCAGCGGGGCCATCAGCCGGGTCACCGTCTCGACGACCTCGTGCAGCGTGCGCAGCGCCGCCTTGTCGCCCTGCCAGAAGCGGCGACGCGACCGGCGTACGTACCAGTTGGAGAGGTCGTCCACGAACGCCGAGAGCAGCTTGCCGGCGCGCTGGGTGTCGTAGCCCTCCATCGCGACCGTCATCTGGTCCACCAGCGCGTTGAGTTCGCTCAGCAGCCAGCGGTCCAGGACCGTGCGGTCCGCCGGGGCCGGGTCCGCCGCCGACGGGGCCCAGGACGAGGTACGTGCGTACAGGGCCTGGAAAGCCACCGTGTTCCAGTACGTCAGGAGTGTCTTGCGGACTACCTCCTGGATCGTGCCGTGGCCCACCCGGCGTGCCGCCCACGGGGAGCCGCCCGCCGCCATGAACCACCGCACCGCGTCCGCCCCGTGCTGGTCCATCAGCGGGATCGGCTGGAGGATGTTGCCCAGGTGCTTGGACATCTTGCGGCCGTCCTCGGCGAGGATGTGGCCCAGGCAGACGACGTTCTCGTAGGACGACTTGTCGAAGACCAGGGTTCCTACCGCCATCAGCGTGTAGAACCAGCCGCGGGTCTGGTCGATGGCCTCCGAGATGAACTGCGCCGGGTAGCGGCTCTCGAAGATCTCCTTGTTCTTGTACGGGTAGCCCCACTGCGCGAACGGCATCGAACCCGAGTCGTACCAGGCGTCGATGACCTCCGGGACGCGGTACGCCTCCAGCTGGCAGTTCGCGTGCGTGCAGGTGAAGGTGATCTCGTCGATGAAGGGGCGGTGGGGGTCGAGCGACGACTGGTCCGTGCCTGTGAGTTCTGTGAGTTCCGCCCTTGAGCCCACGCACGTCAGGTGGTTGTCCTCGCAGCGCCAGATCGGCAGCGGCGTGCCCCAGTAGCGGTTACGGGAGAGCGCCCAGTCGACGTTGTTGTTCAGCCAGTCGCCGAAGCGGCCGTTCTTGACCGAGTCCGGGTACCAGTTGGTCTTCTCGTTCTCCTGGAGGAGCCGGTCCTTGATCGCCGTCGTCCTGATGTACCAGGACGGCTGCGCGTAGTAGAGCAGCGCCGTGTGGCAGCGCCAGCAGTGCGGGTAGCTGTGCTCGTACGGGACGTGGCGGAAGAGCTTGCCCCGCGCGTCCAGGTCCGCGGTGAGCGCCTCGTCGGCCTTCTTGAAGAAGACGCCGCCCACCAGGGGGAGGTCCTCCTCGAAGGTGCCGTCCGGGCGGACCGGGTTGACCACCGGCAGGCCGTACGCACGGCAGACCAGGAGGTCGTCCGCGCCGAACGCGGGGGACTGGTGGACCAGACCCGTACCGTCCTCGGTCGTGACGTATTCGGCGTTCACCACGTAGTGCGCTTCCGCCGGGAAGTCGACCAGGGTGAACGGGCGCTCGTAGGTCCAGCGCTCCATCTCCGCGCCGGTGAACGACTGGCCGGTCGGCTCCCAGCCCTCGCCCAGCGCCTTCTCCAGGAGCGGCTCGGCGACGACGAGCTTCTCCTCGCCGTCCGTCGCGACGACGTACCGGACGTCCGGGTGCGCGGCGATGGCCGTGTTGGAGACCAGCGTCCACGGCGTGGTCGTCCAGACCAGGAGGGCCGCCTCGCCGGCCAGCGGGCCCGAGGTGAGGGGGAAGCGGACGAAGACCGAGGGGTCGACGACCGTCTCGTAGCCCTGGGCCAGCTCGTGGTCGGAGAGGCCGGTGCCGCAGCGCGGGCACCAGGGGGCGACCCGGTGGTCCTGGACCAGCAGGTCCTTGTTGAAGATCTCCTTGAGCGACCACCACACGGAGTCCACGTACTCCGGGTCCATCGTGCGGTACGCGTCGTCCAGGTCGACCCAGTAGCCCATGCGGGTCGTCAGCTCGGCGAAGGCGTCGGTGTGCCGGGTCACGGACTCACGGCACTTGGCGTTGAACTCGGCGATGCCGAACGCCTCGATGTCCTTCTTGCCGTTGAAGCCCAGCTCCTTCTCGACCGCCAGCTCGACCGGCAGGCCGTGGCAGTCCCAGCCGGCCTTCCGGCCGACGTGGTAGCCCTGCATGGTGCGGAAGCGGGGGAAGACGTCCTTGAAGACGCGGGCCTCGATGTGGTGCGCGCCCGGCATGCCGTTGGCGGTGGGCGGGCCCTCGTAGAAGACCCACTCGGGGCGGCCCTCGGACTGCTCCAGGCTCTTGGCGAACACCTTGCTCTCTCGCCAGAAGTCGAGAACGGCGTGTTCCAGCGCGGGCAGGTCGACCTGGGCGGGTACCTGGCGGTACTGCGGCGATGTCATGTGCGGCTTCCTCCGGCGGACGTTTTCCACTTCCGTCGGAGGGACGAGAGCCGGATCTGCTCCCGCGGTACCACCCTCCTTGGCCCTGGGCGTGTGCCCCTGGCCCCCTCATTGGGGTCGCGATGCCGGGTCTAGTGGCCTGGTGCCGGGGGCGGGGCCCACGGTCCACAGCGTTCTTCCGGCGGCTCCGGGGTGATCTTCGCGTCGCGCTCGCCCCCGGGCTCCCACCGTCCCCGGGTCGCTGCTGGCTGCGTACGGCGCTACTCGTCCCATCCAAGCCTCTCGCCAGCCCCAGTGTACGGGCCCGTACGGGCGACGGCCGACCGGTTATCGGCGGCGCGCGGGCGTGACTCGACTGGCGGGACGGGGCGCGTGGACTTCCCGGCGAGGTCCGGGGGCCGGATTACCGGGCGGGGAGCTGGGAACAACGGAGGCAGGCGCGCCACGACCGGATACAGGGGAGGGGCGAGAAGGCGGCGTGCCCCGTTGCCGCGGGGCTGGAGTCGATTTATCGTCCCAGCACGATTCGCGAGCAAGATCACAATATGTGAAGGGGCCGCGGCCATGGTGGCGAAGAAGACGGCGGAAGAGACCGCGGCCGAGCACGACGGCACCCACGAGCCACCGGCCGAGCAGGAGGCCGCGCCCGCGAAGAGCACGGCGAAGAGGGCCGCGAAAAAGGTCGCGAAGAAGACCGCTGCGAAGAAGACCGTGGCCAAGAAGGCCGCGGCGAAGAAGACGGCGGCCGGCGAGAAGCCCGCCGCCAAGAAGAGCACCGCCAAGAAGAGCGCGGCAAAGAAGACGTCGAAAAAGGCCGCAACGGCGGCCACGGAGGCGGCCCGGGCCGCCGAGCAGACGGGAGCCCACACGGTGGTAGCCAAGAAGAGCGCGAGTCGTTCCGCAGCAGGAGCTCAGGCCACGGCCCCCGTGCCGCCGGCCCGCGCCGCCGCCCCCGACGAGCTGGCCGTCCGGCCCGGGGAGGACCCCTGGACGCCCGAGGAGGTCACCGAGGCGCGGACGCTGCTGACCAGCGAGACGCTGCGGCTCCGCAGCGAGCTGGAGGCCTCCGGCGCGGCCCTCGCCGGTCTGATGCGGGACTCCGGCGACGGCGCGGGCGACGACGAGGCCGACACCGGCACCAAGAACATCACCCGCGAGCACGAGCTGTCGCTCGCCGCCAACGCCCAGGAGATGCTGGAGCAGACCGAACGGGCGCTGGCCCGCCTGGAGGCGGGGACGTACGGGCTCTGCGAGGTCTGCGGCAAACCGATCGGCAAGGCGCGGATGCAGGCCTTCCCCCGGGCCACCCTGTGCGTCGAGGACAAACAGAAGCAGGAGCGGCGCGGCTGATCCGTACAGGTGTGTCGTACCCTCATCCTCAGTCAGGCACCTAGGTCGAGGGATTCACGTGGCAGAGGCGGAGCGCATCATCGGTACGCCGGACAATCCCGATGCCGAGGGCACGGACGAGGGCGGCAGCACGGCCGCCGACGCCGCCGTGAACGCGGGGCGGGGCAAGCGGAAGGTCCTCGTTCTCCTGAGCGTGGCCGTCGTGGCCTATCTCCTGGACCTGGTCACCAAGATGATCGTGGTCGCGAAGCTGGAGCACCAGCCGCCGATCGACATCATCGGCGACTGGCTGCAGTTCCGGGCGATCCGGAACGCGGGCGCCGCGTTCGGGTTCGGCGAGGCGTTCACGGTGATCTTCACCATCATCGCCACCGGCGTGATCGTGGTGATCGTCCGGCTGGCCCGCAAGCTCTACAGCCTGCCGTGGGCCATCGCCCTGGGTCTCCTCCTGGGCGGTGCGCTCGGCAACCTCACCGACCGGCTCTTCCGGGCGCCCGGCGTGTTCGAGGGCGCGGTGGTGGACTTCATCGCCCCCAAGCACTTCGCCGTCTTCAACCTCGCCGACTCCGCCATCGTGTGCGGCGGCATCCTCATCGTGATCCTCTCCTTCAAGGGTCTCGACCCCGACGGGACCGTGCACAAGGACTGAGCGGGGCCGGGCTGCGCGGAGAGCCTTCCGCGCAAGGCATACTCGACAGGTGAGTACGCACCCCGAGATCCGCACCCTGCCCGTACCGGACGGCCTGGAAGGCGAGCGTGTCGACGCCGCCATCTCCAGGATGTTCGGTTTCTCCCGCACCAAGGCCGCCGAGCTGGCCGCAGCCGGGAAGGTCCAGGTGGACGGTTCGGTGGCCGGGAAGTCCGAGCGGGTCCACGGGGGCGCCTGGCTGGAAGTGGAGATGCCGCAGGCCGCCGCTCCCGTCCAGATCGTCGCCGAGCCCGTCGAGGGCATGGAGATCGTCCACGACGACGACGACATCGTCGTCATCATGAAGCCGGTCGGCGTCGCCGCCCACCCCAGCCCCGGCTGGACCGGCACCACCGTCATCGGCGGCCTCGCCGCCGCCGGCTACCGGATCTCCACGTCCGGTGCCGCCGAGCGCCAGGGCATCGTCCACCGCCTCGACGTCGGCACCTCCGGCCTGATGGTCGTCGCCAAGTCCGAGCGCGCCTACACCCTGCTCAAGGCCCAGTTCCGCGACCGGATCGTCGACAAGAAGTACCACGCCCTCGTCCAGGGCCACCCGGACCCGATGAGCGGCACCATCGACGCCCCCATCGGCCGTCACCCCAACCACGACTACAAGTGGGCGGTCACCGCCGAGGGCAAGCCGTCGGTGACCCACTACGACCTGATCGAGGCGTACCGCGCCGCCAGCCTCCTCGACATCAAGCTGGAGACCGGCCGCACCCACCAGATCCGGGTCCACATGTCCGCCCACCGCCACCCCTGCGTCGGCGACCTCACCTACGGCGCGGACCCGACCCTGGCCAAGCGCCTCGGGCTGACCCGCCAGTGGCTGCACGCCGTGCGCCTGGGCTTCGAGCACCCGAGCGACGGCAGCTGGGTGGAGTTCGCCAGCACCTACCCGGCCGACCTCCAGCACGCCCTCGACACCATCTCCGCGGAGAGCCAGTGAGCTCCGTCCCCACCCCGTACAGCACCCGCAGGGCCGTCGAGGAGAGCGACCTCGCCGCCTGCTTCCAGGTCCGCAAGGACGTCTTCGTCGGTGAGCAGAACGTGCCCGAGGAGCTGGAGTACGACGCCCACGACGCGACCGCGGTGCATGTCCTGGCCGTCGCCGCGGACGGCACCGCGCTCGGCACGGGACGGCTGCTGTACGGCGCGGACGCGGCCGGTAAGACCGGCGGCGACCTGTCCGTCGGCTCGCTGGGCCGGCTCGCCGTGAGTCGTCAGGCGCGCGGCCTCGGGGTCGGCGCGGCCCTCGTCGTGGCCATCGAGGACGAGGCGCGGAAGCTGGGCCTGGCCGCCGTCGACCTGCACGCCCAGACCCACGCCCTCGGCTTCTACGAGCGGCTCGGATACGTCGCGTACGGCCCCGAGTTCCCCGACGCGGGCATGCCGCACCGGGCGATGCGGCGGGAGATCCCCCCGGCCTGAGTGCCGCCCGAGTGCCGGAAGCGGGGGGTATCGGTCGAAACGCGCACCCCGCGTGACAGGGTGGGAGCCTTGTTCGGCCGCTCGTGATGTGCCGGACCCGCACGCTGGGGAAGGCACCTCGTGGAACAGATGTCCCTGCTGCTCCTGTTGCTGTTCGGAGCCGTGGTCACCGTGCCGCTCGGAGCGCGGCTGGGGCTGCCGGCCCCGGTGCTGATGACGCTCGTCGGCATCGCGATGGCGTTCATGCCGTTCGTGCCGAACGTCAACATCCCACCGGAGATCATCCTCCCCGCGCTGCTCCCGCCGCTGCTCTACGCCACCGTGCAGCGCACCTCCTGGCGGCAGTTCGCCGCCAACAGACGCCCGATCTTCCTGCTGGCCGTGGCCCTCGTCTTCGTCACCACGGCCGCCGTCGCCGCGGTCGCCAACTCGATCGTGCCGGGGCTGCCCATCGCCGCGGCCGTCGCCCTCGGCGCGCTCGTCGCCCCGCCCGACCCGGTCGCGGCGACCGCCGTGGCGGGCTCCGTGGGGCTGCCGCGCCGGCTGGTGTCGATCCTGGAGGGCGAGGGGCTCTTCAACGACGTGACCGCCATCGTGCTCTACCACGTGGCCATCGCCGCCGCCGTCAGCGGCACCTTCTCCCTCCCCGAGGCCTTCGGGCTGCTGGTGCTCTCCGCCGTCGTCGCGGTCGCCGTCGGCCTCGCGCTCGGCTGGCTCACCATCAAGCTGATGAACCTGCTCGGCGACGCCACCCTCCAGGTCGGCCTGACCCTGCTGGTGCCCTTCGTCGCCTACGTCCTCGCCGAGGAGCTGATGGGCTCCGGCGTGCTGGCCGTCCTGACCGTCGCGCTGTTCCTCGCCGAGCACACCGCCGACGCCGACGACGTGCTGGGCCGGCTCACCGGACGGACCTTCTGGGACATCGTCGACACCCTGGTCACCGGGGTCGCCTTCGGGCTCATCGGCCTGGAGCTGCACACCGTGTTCGGCACCGCCGACGGGCACGCCCTGGAGATGGTCGGCTGGGGACTCGCGGTCGTCGCGGTCGTCGTCGGCGTACGGCTGCTGTGGCTGCTGCCCGCGACCTGGCTCGCCAAGAAGCTGCACACCCGCCGGGACGTCAGCGAGGAGATCCCCACCAGCTGGCGGGAGACCGTCGTGATGTGGTGGGCCGGGATGCGTGGGGTGGCCTCGGTCGCCCTGGCGCTGGCGATCCCGCTGGAGACCGACGACGGGCAGCCGTTCCCCGGGCGCGACGAGATCATCTTCATCGCGTTCGCCGTGATCATGGCCACCCTGGTCTTCCAGGGGCTCACCCTGCCCTGGCTGGTGCGGAAGCTGAAGGTCCGGGCCGACACCGACGCCGAGGAGGCGCTGGAGCGGGATCTCGCCATCCGGGCCGCCAAGGCCGCCAAGTACCGCCTCAAGGAGATCCAGGAGGTCGAGGAGTTCCCCGAGGAGGTCGTGGAGCGGCTCCAGCGCGCCGCGTACGACATCGGGGCCCGGATCAGCCCGGACATGGTCGACGAGGAGCGGCGCGAGGCCTACGCCAAGCGCGCCGACCGCTTCAAGGCGGTCAGCCGCGTCCAGCGCGAGATGATGTCGGCCGCCCGCCACGAGGTGCTCTCCGCGCGCAGCGAGCCCGGCTCCGACCCGGAGGTCGTGGACCGGGTCCTGCGGTATCTGGACGTCCGCTCCCTGCGCTGAGCGTGCGGCGTGCTCAGCCGCGGCCCGTGCGCGGGGCCCTGGAGTCGCCCCGGTCGACGGGCGGCGTCGTCCCGTCGGCACCGGAGCGGCCCCCGGAGCCGCCCCCGGAGCCCGTCAGCTCCGCCCACTGCTCGCCCGGCGGCAGCGCGGCGGGCGCGGTGGCGATCCGCGGCAGCGCGTACGGATGGTGGTCGCGCAGCCAGCCGATCAGCTGCTCGCGCACCGCGCAGCGCACCGTCCAGATGTCGTCCGCGTCCTTCGCCGTGACCACCGCCCGCACCTGGATCGTGGACGGCGTCGTGTCCGTGACGGCCAGCGACCAGTCCCGGCCGTCCCAGGCGGCGATGTCCCCGAGGAGATCCCGCAGCTTCTCCCGCATGGCGGCGACCGGGGCGGAGTGGTCGAGGTGGAAGAAGACCGTGCCGGTCATCTGCACCCCGCCGCGCGACCAGTTCTCGAACGGCTGGCCGGTGAAGTACGAGACCGGCATCGTGATCCGCCGCTCGTCCCAGGTCCGTACCGCCAGGAACGTCAGGGTGATCTCGTCGATCGTGCCCCACTCGCCGTCCACCACCACGGTGTCGCCGATCCGCACCATGTCGCCGAACGCGATCTGCAGCCCGGCGAAGAGATTGCCGAGCGTCGACTGGGCGGCGACACCCGCGACGATGCCGAGCAGACCGGCCGAGGCCAGCATCGACGTGCCGACCGCCCGCATCGGAGGGAACGTCAGCAGCATCGCCGCGATGGCGACCACCGTCACCACCGCGATGACCACCCGCTGGATCAACGTCACCTGCGTACGGACCCGGCGGACCCGGGCCGGGTCGCGGGTGGCCGTGGCGTACCGGGCGTAACTGGCCTCCACGACCGTCGCCGCGATCCGCACCACCAGCCAGGCGGACGCGCCGATCAGCACCAGGGTCAGGATCTGGCCGATCCCGGCCCGGTGGTCCCACACCCAGTCGATCTTCGTCTGGCGGTAGCTGCCGCGCAGCAGCGCCGTGATGACCACCACCTGCAACGGCGGCCGGCAGCGCCGCAGCAGCCCCCACAGCGGGGTCTCGTGGTGACGGCTGTCGGCCCGCCGCAGCAGCAGGTCGACCAGCCAGCCGACCAGCAGGGTGATCACCACGGAACCGCCGATGACGATCAGCGGGCGCAGCACGCTCTCCATGGACTCGTCCTCCTGGCTGTAGGGCAGACCCCAGGGCACAAATGGCACCATGGGCCTCATGAACATCATGCTTTTCCACTCGACGTACGGGCTCACGCCCGCCGTGCACGCCGCGGCCGCGCGCCTCAGGGACGCCGGCCACGAGGTGCGCGTGCCCGATCTGTTCGAGGGGCACACCTTTGACACGGTGGAAGAGGGCATGGCCCACAAGGAGGAGATCGGCAAGGAGGAGCTGCTGAAGCGCGCCGTGCTGGCCGCCGCGCCCTACTCCGACCAGGGGCTCGTCTACGCCGGTTTCTCCTTCGGCGCGGCGACCGCGCAGACCCTGGCGCTCGGCGACGCGAAGGCCCGTGGGCTGCTGCTGTTCCACGGCACCTCGGACATCGCCGAGAACGCCTCGGTGGACGAGCTGCCCGTCCAGCTGCACGTCGCGGACCCGGACCCCTTCGAGTCCCACGACTGGCTGAACAGCTGGTACCTGCAGATGCAGCGGACGGGCGCGGACGTGGAGGTCTACCGCTACCCCGGGGCCGGGCACCTGTTCACCGACCCCGATCTGCACGACTACGACCAGGCGGCCGCCGAGCAGACCTGGAAGGTCGCGCTCGGCTTCCTGGCCACCCTGTAGGAGCGCGCGGGGGCGGCCCCGGGTCCCTGGACGAGCGTTACGCCTTCAGGGCCTTGTCGACGGCCTTCGTGAATTCGTCGGCCGTCATGGGGGCGTTGTCGCTGCCCTCGGCCGTGATCTTCTTGTCGTCCATCTTCAGCGTCGGCGTGCCCTGCACCCCGCTCTTGTCGAACGACTTGGACATCTTCATCGCCCAGGCGTCGTACGTGCCGTCCTCGACGTCCTTCTGGAAAGCCTTGTTCCCCTTCAGCGCGTCGACGGAGTCCGCGACCTCGATCAGATAGCTGTCCTTGGCGAACTTGTCGTCGCTCTCCTCGGGGTGGAACTCCGCGGAGTACAGCGCGGCCTTGTACTCCATGAACGCCTCGGGGCTCACGTCCAGCGCCGCACCGAGCGCGCTCAGGGCGTTCTTGGAGCCCTCACCGTTGTCGGTGTTGTCGATGAAGGTCGCGCCGACGTACTTGACCTTGTACTTGCCGGCCTCGACGTCCTTCGAGACGGTCTCGCCGACACCCTGCTCGAACGTGGCGCAGACCGGGCAGCGCGAGTCCTCGTACAGCTCCAGGGTCTTCTTCGCGCTCGACTTGCCGACCACCACGGTGGTGCCGTCGTCGCCCGAGGTGTTCTTCGGCGCGGTGACGTTCTTCGCGTCGGCCGCCTCCTCCCAGGCGTCCGGCTTGTTCAGCTGCATCACGCCGTAGCTGATGCCGCCGACCACAGCGAGGGCGGCGACGACCGAGACCGCCACGACGAGCTGCTTGCGGGTCTTGTCCTTCTTGGCCTGCCGCTCGCGCTCGGCGCGCAGCCGCTCGCGGGCCGCTGCCTTGTTCGCCTGGGTGTTCCGCTTGCTCATGATCGTTCTCCGTGAGTGCGTGGTGCTACGTGTGTGGGGAGTGGGCGGTGTCGCCGTCCGTCGCGTCGCCGTGCCCTCAGGCAGCGGCGTACAGCGCGGGCGGCGGGCCCCTGCGACCCACACAGTGCACGAGGAAGCGGGCGGTCAGCGGCGGGTGCGGACGCCCGGCGGGCCGGGCCCGGCGGGCCGCGGACCGGACACTCGCGCGCACCACGGCGACCGCGACCAGCAGCGGCCGGAACGCCAGCAGGGCCGCCGTGCGCAGCAGCCCGGCCAGAGCCGCCTCGCCGCGCCGCAGCCAGGCCGCGGCGAGCAGCCCGACCGCCACATGGGCGGCGAGCAGCAGCCACGGCACGGCGGGCCCGGGCTGTGCGAGGAGCACCGCTGCACGGTCGCCCGCACCGGCCACATCGGCCAGCGGGGTGCCCACCGCGCCGACCCCGGCGATCCGGGCCCCGGTGGCACCGACCTCGCCGCCGCCGCACAGGACGTCGAAGCCCACCGCGCGCAGCGGGCCGGCGACCGGGCCGCCCGCCGCCCCGTAACAGAGGTGCTGACCCGTGGTGAAGAGCGTGTCGGCGGCCAGCTCCAGCGGGACCAGCAGCCCCGCGATCGACCCGAAGCCGCGCTCCCGGCCGGCCAGCGCGTACGCCACGGCGAAGACGACGGCGGTCAGCAGCGCGACCGCGGTCAGCGGCAGCGGGACCCGGGAGAGCAGCACATGGGACGCCGTGGACAGGGTGACGACGAGCGCGGTGAAGACCGCCGCGCGCGCGACCCTGAGCTGCGTCCCTGAGATGTCCATCGCCGGAAAGTGTGTCATGCGTGGAGGTAAGCGGACCTTAAAAGAGGCTGAGAGTCATCGCAGGGGGCTCCTGGGCCGTCGGGCCCCTACAGCCCCGGGATCCGGCCGTTGCGGAAGAGGTCCACGAAGATCTGGTGGTCCGCGCGGGCCCGTGCCCCGTAGCTGTGGGCGAAGTCGACCAGCAGCGGCGCGAAGCCCTCCTCGTCGGCCGCGATGGCCGCGTCGATCGCCCGCTCCGTGGAGAACGGCACCAGCGAGTGCCCGCTCTCGTCGTCGGCGGCCGCGTGCATCGTGGCCGTCGACCGGCCCAGGTCCGCGACGACCGCCGCGATCTCGTCCACCTCGTCGATGTCGGACCAGTCCAGGTCGACCGCGTACGGCGAGACCTCGGCGACCAACTGACCGGAGCCGTCCAGCTCGGTCCAGCCCAGCCACGGGTCCGCGTGCGCCTGCAGCGCGCGCTGCGAGATCACCGTGCGGTGCCCCTCGTGCTGGAAGTACTCCCGCACGGCGGCGTCCGTGATGTGCCGGGAGACCGCCGGGGTCTGCGCCTGCTTGAGGTAGATCACCACATCGTTCTCCAGGGCGTCGCTGTTGCCCTCCAGAAGGATGTTGTACGAGGGCAGCCCGGCGGATCCGATGCCGATACCCCGGCGGCCCACCACGTCCTTGACCCGGTAGGAGTCGGGGCGGGTCAGGCTCGACTCCGGCAGCGTCTCCAGATAGCCGTCGAACGCGGCCAGCACCTTGTAGCGCGTCGCGGCGTCCAGGTCGATCGCCCCGCCGCCGTCCGCGAACCGGCGCTCGAAGTCCCGGATCACCGTCATCGAGTCCAGCAGCGAGAACCGGGTGCGCGACCGGGCGGCCCGCAGCGCGCCCAGCAGCGGCCCGTCCGCGGTGTCCAGCGTGAACGGCGGCACCTCGTCGTTCTTCGCGCCCGTCGCCAGCGCGTGGATCCGCTCGCGGTAGGACGCGGCGAAGATCCGGACCAGCTCGGTGATCTGCTCGTCGGCCAGGGCCTTCGCGTAGCCGATCAGTGCCACGGAGGCGGCGAAGCGCTTCAGGTCCCAGGTGAAGGGCCCCACATACGCCTCGTCGAAGTCGTTGACGTTGAAGACGAGGCGGCCGTTGGCGTCCATGTACGTGCCGAAGTTCTCCGCGTGCAGATCGCCGTGGATCCACACCCGGCCGGTCCGCTCGTCCAGGAACGGGCCGCCGTGCCGCTCCCGCTCCAGGTCGGTGTAGAACAGGCAGGCCGTGCCCCGGTAGAAGGCGAAGGCCGAGCCCGCCATCTTGCGGAACTTGACCCGGAAGGCGGCTGGATCGGCGGCCAGCAGCTCCCCGAAGGCGGTGTCGAAAACGGCGAGAATCTGCTCCCCGCGCTGCGCTGCGCCGGTCTGCGTTTCCGACATTTCTTGCTGCCTCCTGCTGTAGCTGGCGTGTCTGGCCGAACCGGGGTCCACGTGACCGAGTGCATGACAAAACGGACACGTGTTCCGCCCTCTCCAACGCTCGGCGGTAGCCGGGAGTGCCCGTCGTTCGACTCCGTCACGTCGTAGACTTCCACGCTGTCCCCCCGTCCGTCATCGCCCGACTTCCCGGAGGCCCGACGCCGTGACCAAGCCGCCCTTCACGCACCTGCACGTTCATACCCAGTACTCGCTGCTGGACGGTGCGGCGCGGCTCAAGGACATGTTCGAGGCCTGCAACGAGATGGGCATGTCCCATATCGCGATGACCGACCACGGCAACCTCCACGGTGCCTACGACTTCTTCCACTCGGCGACCAAGGCGGGCGTCACGCCGATCATCGGCATCGAGGCGTACGTCGCCCCGGAGTCGCGCAAGCACAAGCGCAAGGTGCAGTGGGGACAGCCGCACCAGAAGCGCGACGACGTGTCCGGATCCGGTGGTTACACCCACAAGACGATCTGGGCGTCCAACAAGACCGGGCTGCACAACCTCTTCCGGCTCTCCTCCGACGCGTACGCCGAGGGCTGGCTCCAGAAGTGGCCCCGGATGGACAAGGAGACCATCTCCCAGTGGTCCGAGGGCCTCATCGCGTCCACCGGCTGCCCCTCGGGCGAGGTGCAGACCCGGCTCCGGCTCGGCCAGTTCGACGAGGCGGTCCAGGCGGCCTCCGACTACAAGGACATCTTCGGGGCGGACAAGTACTTCCTGGAGCTGATGGACCACGGCATCGAGATCGAGCGCCGGGTCCGCGACGGGCTGCTGGAGATCGGCAAGAAGCTCGACATCCCGCCGCTCGTGACGAACGACTCCCACTACACGTACGCCCACGAGGCCACCGCCCACGACGCCCTGCTCTGCATCCAGACCGGCAAGAACCTCTCGGACCCCGACCGCTTCCGCTTCGACGGCACGGGCTACTACCTCAAGACGACGGACGAGATGTACGCCGTCGACTCCTCCGACGCCTGGCAGCAGGGGTGCGCCAACACCCTCCTGGTCGCCCAGCAGATCGACACCACCGGCATGTTCGAGGCGAAGAACCTCATGCCGAAGTTCGAGATCCCGGACGGCTTCACGGAGATCACCTGGTTCCAGGAAGAGGTCCGGGTCGGCATGGGCCGCCGCTTCCCGAACGGTGTCCCCGACGACCGGCAGAAGCAGGTCGAGTACGAGATGGACATCATCATCCAGATGGGGTTCCCGGGGTACTTCCTGGTCGTCGCCGACTTCATCATGTGGGCCAAGAACAACGGCATCGCGGTCGGCCCCGGCCGAGGCTCCGCCGCCGGTTCGATCGTGGCGTACGCGATGGGCATCACCGACCTCGACCCGATCGAGCACGGGCTGATCTTCGAGCGGTTCCTCAACCCCGAGCGCGTCTCCATGCCCGACGTCGACATCGACTTCGACGAGCGTCGGCGCGTCGAGGTGATCCGGTACGTCACCGAGAAGTACGGCGCCGACAAGGTCGCCATGATCGGCACCTACGGCAAGATCAAGGCCAAGAACGCCATCAAGGACTCCGCCCGCGTGCTGGGCTACCCGTACGCGATGGGCGACCGGCTCACCAAGGCCATGCCCGCCGACGTCCTCGGCAAGGGCATCGACCTCAACGGCATCACCGACCCCAAGCACCCGCGCTACAGCGAGGCGGGCGAGATCCGGGGGATGTACGAGAGCGAACCGGACGTCAAGAAGGTCATCGACACCGCCAAGGGCGTCGAGGGCCTCGTGCGGCAGATGGGCGTGCACGCCGCCGGCGTGATCATGTCCAGCGAGCCGATCGTCGACCACGCCCCGGTCTGGGTCCGGCACACCGACGGCGTCACCATCACGCAGTGGGACTACCCGCAGTGCGAGTCGCTCGGCCTGCTGAAGATGGACTTCCTCGGCCTGCGCAACCTGACGATCATGGACGACGCCATCAAGATGGTGAAGTCCAACAAGGGCATCGACCTGGAGATGCTCTCCCTGCCGCTGGACGACCCCAAGACGTACGAACTGCTCTGCCGCGGTGACACGCTCGGCGTCTTCCAGTTCGACGGCGGGCCCATGCGCTCCCTGCTGCGCCAGATGCAGCCCGACAACTTCGAGGACATTTCCGCCGTCTCGGCCCTCTACCGGCCGGGCCCGATGGGCATGAACTCGCACACGAACTACGCGGAGCGCAAGAACGGCCGCCAGGAGATCACCCCGATCCACCCGGAGCTGGAGGAGCCCCTCAAGGAGGTCCTCGGCCTCACCTACGGCCTGATCGTCTACCAGGAGCAGGTCCAGAAGGCCGCCCAGATCGTCGCCGGGTATTCCCTGGGCGAGGCCGACATCCTGCGCCGCGTGATGGGCAAGAAGAAGCCCGAGGAGCTGGCGAAGAACTTCGTCCTCTTCGAGGCGGGCGCCAAGGAGAAGGGCTTCTCCGACGCGGCGATCAAGGCGCTGTGGGACGTCCTGGTGCCGTTCGCCGGATACGCGTTCAACAAGGCGCACTCCTCGGCGTACGGCCTGGTCACCTACTGGACCGCCTACCTCAAGGCGAACTACCCCGCCGAGTACATGGCCGCCCTGCTGACCTCGGTCAAGGACGACAAGGACAAGTCCGCGGTCTACCTCAACGAGTGCCGCCGCATGGGCATCAAGGTGCTCCCGCCCAACGTCAACGAGTCGCTGTCCAACTTCGCCGCCCAGGGCGACGACGTGATCCTCTTCGGCCTGACCGCCATCCGCAACGTCGGCCAGAACGTCGTCGACTCGATCATCCGGTCCCGCAAGGCGAAGGGGAAGTACAGCACCTTCCCCGACTTCCTGGACAAGGTCGAAGCGGTCGTCTGCAACAAGCGGACCGTGGAATCGCTCATCAAGGCCGGCGCGTTCGACGAGATGGGCCACACCCGCAAGGGCCTCGTCGCCCACCACGAGCCGATGATCGACAACGTGGTGCAGGTCAAGCGCAAGGAGGCCGAGGGACAGTTCGACCTCTTCGGCGGCATGGGCGAGGAGGAGAGCGACGAGCCGGGCTTCGGCCTCGACGTGGAGTTCTCCGACATCGAGTGGGAGAAGGCCTACCTGCTCGCCCAGGAGCGGGAGATGCTCGGCCTGTACGTCTCCGACCACCCGCTGTTCGGCCTGGAGCACGTGCTGTCCGACAAGGCCGACGCCTCGATCTCCCAGCTCATGGGCGGCGACTACAGCGACGGCTCGATCGTCACCGTCGGCGGCATCATCTCCGGGCTCCAGCGCAAGATGACCAAGCAGGGCAACGCCTGGGCCATCGCCACCGTGGAGGACCTGGCCGGCTCCATCGAGTGCATGTTCTTCCCCGCCACCTACCAGCTGGTCTCCACCCAGCTCGTCGAGGACACCGTCGTCTTCGTGAAGGGGCGCCTCGACAAGCGCGAGGACGTGCCGCGGCTGGTCGCCATGGAGATGCAGGTCCCCGACATCTCCAACGCCGGGACCAACGCACCCGTCGTCCTCACCATCCCCACGGTGAAGATCACCCCGCCGATGGTCACCCGGCTCGGCGAGGTGCTCAGCCACCACCGGGGCGACACCGAGGTACGCATCAGGCTCCAGGGCCCCCGCAAGACCACCGTGCTCCGGCTCGACCGGCACCGGGTCAAGGCCGACTCGGCCCTCTTCGGCGACCTGAAGGTGCTGCTCGGCCCGGCCTGCCTGGCCGGCTGAACCCGGGCACGACACGACGAGAGGGGCGTCCCGCCGGTGCGGGACGCCCCTCTCACATGACCGCGAGCGGCCGACGGGTCAGTTGTGGCCGAAGCGTCGCTGATGCTTGCGCGCCACGTCGGACGGGCTGCCCTGGGCCTGCGCCTGCGGCTGGTTCTGGGACTCGAACGCCGTCGACTTGGCCTGCTCCGCACTACGCTCCGACGCGGACGCGCGGTCGTGCTGGCTGCCCTGCTTGCGGTTCTTGTTCTTCGCCATGGTGAATGCCTCCTGTGGGGAATCCTGGGGGGCCAGGACCGCTGTCAGATTCACATAGCGCCGCAAACACCGCATGTTGGATCATTACCGTGCGTAGTGGTTTCCGCAGTGCGTCGTCGTTCCGCACCCTTTCCCCGTTCCTCCCCCCTTCCTTTCCGGATCCGCCACGCCGATGATCCAGTTCCGGCCGTTAACCCCTGCAAGGTCGGGCAGACTCGAAGGAAACCCTGGGTAAGCGGACCCGGTCATCGAGGAGCGGGCCGCTGAACCGTTCCCGAATTCTGGAAGAGGGTGGAACGCGTGGACCGTTGCGTCGTCCTGGTGGACGCCGGCTACTTGCTGGGCGCAGCCGCGAGTCTGCTGGCCGGAGAGCCCGCCCGTTCCCGCATCACCGTCGACCACGCGGCCCTCATCCAGGGGCTCCGCGAACGCGCCGAGGCCGACACCCAACAGCCCCTGCTGCGGATCTACTGGTTCGACGGCGCCCCCGACCGGGTGCCCCAGCCCGAGCACCGCCGCCTCCGCGTGATGCCCCGCGTGACCGTACGGCTGGGAGCCCTGACCCGCAGCGACGGACGCTGGGCGCAGAAGGGCGTCGACGCCGCCATGCACGCCGAGCTCACCGAGCTGGCCAGGAACCGGGCCTGCTCGGATGTGGTCCTGGTGACCGGCGACGGGGATCTGCTGCCCGGTCTGATGTCCGCCAAGGAACACGGGGTCGCCGTCCACCTCTGGGCCGTACAGGCCGCCGACGGCGACTACAACCAGTCCGAGGACCTGGTCGCCGAGGCCGACGAACGCCGCGTCCTCGACCGGGCCTGGATCACCAAGGCCGTCCGCGCCAAGGACACCGGCGGCAGTTGCGCCCCGCCGCCCGTCCCGCGCCCCGAGATCGCCGCGATCCTCTCCGCACCGCTGCCCGAGGCGGCCCTCGCCGCCTCCGCCGAACGCGCCTCCGAGGCGCAGGCCGCCGCAGCCCGGAGCGGCACCCCGGCCCCCGCCGAGAGCGCCCCCGCCGCCTCGTCCTCGTCGGACGCCCCGTCCGGCCCCGGGCACAAGACCGTCCCCACCCCCAAGGACCTGGCCGCGCTGCGCGCCCACGCCACCCACCCGGACCGCCAGCACCCGCCCCAGCCCGCCAACGCCACACTGCGCTGGTCCTCCGACAAAGGGTGGGTGGAGCGCGGCGGCCCCCTCGGCGAACCGGCGGAGACCGCGTCCCTGCCGACCCTCGCCCAGGTCACCAGCGCCGAACAGCGCTGGGCCGACCGGGAGGAGGACATCACCACCGTCGGCGGCGACCCCTTCGAAGTGGGCCAGGTCTTCGCCCGCCGCTGGATGGAGCGCCTCCCGGAAACCGTGCACCTCCAGAAGCTCTCCACCATGTACCCCCGCATCCCGCACCGGATCGACGGCGAACTCCTGCGGTACGCCGCCCGCTTCGGGCTCCTCGCCCACAAGGACGACCAGATCGACGAGCACGACCGCTACGCGATCCGGGCCGGGTTCTGGCGGGAGATCGACGTGCGGGCCGCCGCCGAGCACGTACCGGCGGCGGAGTAGCCACCCCGCGCCGCCCGGCGACGCGGAGTGGCCCCGGACGCGAGCCGGGGCGTGCGACCCCGTACCCTCGTACCTCGTGAGTACGGGCACAGCACAGGCGCAGAGCGACACCGGCACCGTGTGCGCGGTGCGCGATCTGGTCAAGACCTATCCCGCCGTCCGGGGCCGCCGGGGCGCCCCCGCGACGCCCGAGATCCGCGCCACGGACAGCATCAGCCTGGACGTCGAGCGCGGCGAGATCTTCGGACTGCTCGGCCCCAACGGCGCCGGCAAGTCCACCCTGGTCCGCCAGCTCACCGGACTCATGCGGCCCGACTCCGGCAGCGTCGAGGTGCTGGGCCACGACCTCGTACGCTACCCCGAGCGGGCCTCCCGGCTGATCGGCTACCTCGGGCAGGAATCCACCGCCCTCGACGAACTGACCGTATCGCTGGCCGCCGAGACCACCGGGCGGCTGCGCGGCCTCGCCGTTCGGGAAGCCCGCGCCGAGCGCGACGCCGTCCTGGAGGAGCTGGGCCTCACCGCGATCGCCGGCCGGCCCCTGAAGAAGCTCTCCGGCGGGCAGCGCCGGCTCGCCTGCTTCGCCGCCACGCTCGTCGGCGACCGGCCCGTCCTGGTCCTCGACGAACCGACCACCGGCATGGACCCGGTCGCCCGCCGCGCCGTCTGGGCCGCCGTCGACCGCCGCCGGGCGGAGCGCGGGGCCACGGTCCTGCTCGTCACCCACAACGTGATCGAGGCCGAGACCGTCCTCGACCGGGTCGCCGTCCTCGAACGCGGCCGGGTCATCGCCTGCGACACCCCCGCCGGGCTCAAGGAACAGGTCGCCGGGGAGGTGCGCGTCGAGCTCATGTGGCGCGAACGGGCCCCGCTGGACGTCCCCGAGGTGGCGGCGCTGCGGCCCTCCGCCCAGGAGTCCGGGCGGCGCTGGGTGCTGCGGCTGAGCCCCGACGAGGCGCGGGCCGCGGTCGCCGCGGTGACGGGCGGCGCCGCCTTCGCCGCGCTCGACGATTTCACCCTGGCCACGCCCAGCCTGGAAGATGTCTATCTCGCGCTCGGGGGAGACGCGGCCAATGCGACCAAGGGGCTGGTGAAGGCGTGAGGAACGCGACGGAGGCGGGGGACGTGAACGCCGCGGACGCGGCGAACGTACTCGACAGGTCGGATGAGTTGGACGGGTTTGACGTGGTGGACGTGTCTAAGGGGAGCGGCCTCAGGTGACGAGCATCATTCCGGCCAGGACCGCACCGTCGGGTGTCCGGCCCGCGCCCGGCCCCTCCGCGACGCCCCCCGCCCGTACCGTCGCCGCGCCCCTCGCGCCGCGCGCCCGGCTGCTGCCCTCGCTGGCCGCCGTCTACCGCGCCCAGCTCTCCCGGGCGCGGGTCGCCCGGATCCCGCTGCTCTTCGTGGCGACCTTCCAGTCCGTCGGGATCATGGTCCTGATGCGGGGCGTCGTGGACGGCGGCGCGGAGGCCCGCGCGGTGGTCGCGGGATCCAGCGTCCTGGTCGTCGCGTTCGTCGCGCTCAACCTGCTCGCCCAGTACTTCGGGCAGCTGCGGGCCTCCGGCGGGCTCGACCACTACGCCACGCTGCCCGTGCCGCCCGCCGCTGTGGTGCTCGGGGCAGCCGGCGCGTACGCCTCCTTCACCGTGCCCGGCACGGTCTTCACCGCGATCACCGGGAGCGTGCTGTTCCAGCTGCCGATGACCCATCTGTGGGTCCTGGTGGCCGTCGTCCCGCTCTCCGGGGCCGCCCTGGCCGGTCTCGGCGCGGCCCTCGGGCTGCTCGCCCCGCGCCCGGAGCTGGCGACCCTGCTGGGCCAGCTGGGGATGTCCGCCGCCCTGCTGCTCGGGGTGCTGCCGGCCGAACGGCTGCCTGCGCCGGTGGGGTGGGCGCGTGACCTGCTGCCCTCGACGTACGGGGTCGAGGCGCTCGCCCGGTCCTTCGACGCCCGCCCGGACTGGGGGATCATCGCGTTCTTCCTGGCGATCTGCGCGGCGGTGGGGGTTCTCTCGCTGGCCGTGGCGACCTGGGCGTACCGGCGGGCCGCCGTACGGTAGTGCCCCGGGCCGCCGGTGCGCCCACGGCCGGCGGGCGCGGGTGCGGTATCCGGTGAGGCGCCTCACAGGGTGGCCTGGCACGATGGCACGGTGACCGCACCTCTGACGCCGCCCCACCAGCCCGGCCCCCACGACCCGTGGCAGGCCCCGCCCTCGGGCTCCCACTTCGTGCCCTCCCCGGGCTCGCCGGACGACCCGGACACGGCCACGGAGGTCCGTCAGGCCGCCGCCGTCGTCGTCCTGGTCGCGCTCTCGGGCATCGCGCTCGGGCTGCTGTGGCTGTGGCTCGCGCCGCGCGTTCCGCTGGTCTCCGACGACACCGCCGTCTTCCTGAAGAACAGCGAGGGCGAGGAGGCGATCGGGGCGGACGGAACGTTCGTCCTGCTGGCCATCGGCTTCGGCATGCTCTCGGCCGCCGCCGTCTTCTGGCGGCTGCGCCGCGGGGGCGTCCTCGTGGTCGCGGGTCTTGCGCTCGGCGCGGTGCTCGCCTCGCTGGTGGCGTGGCGGACCGGCATCTGGCTGGGGCCGTCGTCCGACGTGGTGGGGCGGGCCCGGGAGGCCGGCCAGGGCGTGACCTTCGACGCTCCGCTGGAGCTGCACTCGGTGTGGGCGGCGGTGCTGGCGTGGCCGTTCGCGGCGATGGGGATCCATCTGCTGCTGACCGCGGCGTTCGGGCCGCGGGACATCGAGCCGGGCTGGGCGGGGTGGGGGCATGCGGAGTATTACGGCGGGCCGGTGCAGGGGCCCCTGGCGGGGCCGGGGCCTTCGGCGATCGAGGAGAAATAGCCTCGCCGGCGTTTGAGGCGCGGGGGCTCGGGGGCGGAGACCCCGTAAGAAGAGCTAGGCGCCCCGCGCGATCTCCGCGAACGTCGCCCCCGTCAGCTCCGCCAGATCCGTCGCCGCCAGCTCGACCTCCAGGCCGCGCCGGCCCGCCGACACGCAGATCGTCGCGTGGGCGCGCGCCGACGCGTCGAGCACCGTGCGCAGGCGCTTGCGCTGGCCCAGCGGGGAGATACCGCCGCGTACGTAGCCCGTGGTGCGTTCCGCGGCCGTCGGGTTCGCCATCGCGGCGCGCTTGCCGCCCACCGCGGCCGCCAGGGCCTTGAGGTCCAGTGAGCCGGCCACCGGGACCACCGCGACCGTCAGGTCGCCGTCCACGTCCGCCACCAGGGTCTTGAAGACCCGGTCGGGGGAGACGCCCAGGGCCTCGGCGGCCTCCTCGCCGTAGGACGGGCTCGCCGGGTCGTGGTCGTAGGCGTGGACCGTGAAGGCGGTGCCCGCCGCGGTCAGGGCGACCGTGGCGGGGGTGCCGCCCGACTGCTGCTTCTTGGCTTTCTTCGCCACCGGGGGACGGTCCTCGTCAGTTGGGGTGGGTGGGGGCCCGCGTCAGGTCCGTCGCGGGCAGCGAGGGCAGGTGCCGGATGACCGCGGTCTCCTTGCGCAGCAGCGTCAGCTCCTCGCGCAGCCGGGTGGCGGTGTCCGGGGCCTGGAGCAGGCGCTGTTTGGTGGGGACGTCCAGGACCGTGGCCGCCGCGACCAGGTACGAGATCACCGACGGGTCGTCGGGGAGGTCGGCGCCGGTCGCCAGTGAGCGTTCGCTCGCTCCGGCCAGCCGCTTCTGGTAGGCGCGGAAGGCCCGCAGGACACCCTCGGCGAGCGCTCCCGCCTCGTCGCCCTCGTCCTCACCGGGCGGCTCCTCGGCCAGGTCCTCGACCTCGGCGGTCAGATACGGGCCGCTCGCCTCGACGGACAGCAGCCTGACCCGGGTGGTGCCGGTGGCCAGGATCTCGAAGCTGCCGTCGGCGCGCTCGCGGATCGTCGCCGCGTCGGCGACGCAGCCGACCCGGTGGAAGGTCTGGATCGGGTCGGGGCCGAAGCCCTCAGCCGGGGCGCGCTCGGCGGGAGGGGCCGCCGCGACGGTGTCCGGCATGCCGGTGGCCGTCGGGGCGATCTCGCGGCCGTCGCGGATCGCGACCACGACGAAGCGGCGAGGTTCGTCCTCGTCGCTCTTCAGCAGCTCCCGCATCATGGCGCGATATCGCTCTTCGAAGACGTTGAGCGGCAGCACCAGGCCGGGGAACAGCACCGCGTTGAGCGGGAAAAGGGGAAGGCGGGCGGTGGTCACAACGCTCAAGCGTAATGGCCCCGGGAGCGGCCGTGGTCGGCCCGGCCGCGCAACGGGGTCAGGGAGGCCGCCTGGAGCCGTGCGCCGTCCCGCGCGTCCAGGAACCGGCCGAGCGCGTCCTCGGACACCGACGACCACGGGAACGACGTCGCGTACGGGCCGATCGCGTTGAACTGGTGCAGCGCCTCCGCCCAGCGGCCCCGGGCGAGCAGGACGTACGCGAGGAGATTGCGGACCTCGGCCGGCCACGGGTCGCCGGGCCGGTAGGCGGCGGAGAGCCTGATCGCCGCGTCGGCCGCCGCGTCGATCCGCTCCTCCAGTACGGAGGTGGTCCGGCCCGCCGCCTGGGTGTCCAGGAGCAGCGCGAAGGCCGCCCGGACCGGCAGGGCCTGCACCAGGGAGTCGGGCCGCGCGTCCTCGGCGGCCCGCTCGGCGAAGTCGAAGCACTCGCGGTGCGAGCCGTACCAGGCGGCGGAGAGGTAGCGCAGGGCCGCCACATGGCAGCCGTAGTGGTGCGCGGAGCGCCGTACGGCCTGTTCCCACAGCGACTCGAAGGCGGTGTGCGTGGCGTGGGTGCCGCGTGCGTGGTCCAGGGCGAGCCGCCACGGCACGGGGTCGCGCGGGTCCGCGTCGGCGGCGGCGGTGATCAGCGGGCCGACCTCGCGGAGCCGTTCCGCGCGGGCGGGCGACTCCCAGGCCCGGCGGACCGACAGCTCCGCCTTGACCAGCAGCGCGTCCGGGTCGCGCGGGGCGGCGGCCAGCCACGCGTCCAGCCAGCCGTCCCGGCTGCGGGCGAAGGTGACGAGCCGGCCGAGGTAGCGGTCCCGGTTCTCCCAGTCGGCGGCGTCCCGGGTGGTGGCGAGCAGCTTGGCGGCCGGTTCGGGGTCCCCCAGAGCAGCGGCGACCAGCGCGGGAGAGAGCCGCTCGTCGGGGGCGTCGAGCAGCACCGCGTCATCCGCGGACAGTCCGGCGGACAGCGGAGGGCTGTGCCGGATCATGCGCGCGGTACTGAGCAGAGCGCGAAGGAAGGCCATGGTGCAGACCATTGAAAAGCCCTGGTGAGGGCCGCGCCAGAGGTGTGCTGTGAAGCTTCTGTGCCGAGTGAAGGGGTTGTATCGGACCGGGTCAAGAAAGGGCAAAAGAAATGCCCTCCGATGGCTTGATTGCATCCACTTGTGGAGCTCGTCCGTCCCGGTGGTCCCCGGGCGCGGACGGCCGGGGACGCGGTCCCGGCCGCCGTGATCGCCCGAGCGTGACCCCTCCGGTCCGGCCCCGCCCGGTGGCTCACGACGCTCCTGGAATCAGCCCCTGCGCAGCATCCGCGACGCCCCCGCCGCCACCGTGGTGGCCAGAACCCATCCCACCAGAACCAGACCGGCCGCGGCCCACTGCCAGGCGCCCTCCATCCGCCAGTAGCCGTCCTGCCCGAGGTTGATCACCGGGATCAGCAGATCCAGCGCGTACAGCGCGGGATTCCACAGCGGGGACTCGTCGTCCTTGACCGCGGGCGGGGTGTGCTGCGCGAAGGCCGCCGTGCCCGCCGCCCACAGCACCGCCATCCACACCGCCGCCCGTCCCGGCCGGTAGCCGTACGCCACCGTCCAGTCCTGGAGGTACCCCCAGGCCTTCGCGGCGGGCGGCAGCGTCTCGCGGCGGCGGCGCTGCTTGGCCAGCAGCACCTCGCGCGCGTCCGCGTCCTCGCCGCAGCTGCGCATCACCGTGGCGAGGCGCTCGTACGGCTCGGGGACGTACTCCGGCGTCGCGGCCTGCACCCACTCCAGCCGACGGGAGAGCGGGAAGTGGCCGTAGGGGACGAGGTTCTCGTAGACGAAGCCGCCCATCGCGAGGCCGCCGGGGCCCGGCCAGCTCGTCGACAGGTCGATCAGCGTCACCACCTTCGCGCCGTTCAGGACGACCCGGCCCTCCTCCGGGCGCTCCGCGTTGAACCGCAGCTCCGGCGTCACGATCCGGCGCAGCGACAGCTCCTCCTGCCGGGTCATCGTGAACCGGGCCTTGTGCAGGTCCACCGCGTCCCCGAACCGCCCGTCGTCCAGCCGCACCCCGCCCCGGCACTCGAAGATCTGCGAACGGGTGCCGCGCGCCGGGGTCGGGGCGTAGACCACGCCGTACGGGGGAGTGGTGCCCTGGTTCCCCGTGTCGACGCTCACCCACGCCTCGGTCATGTAGAGCGTGCGCTCCACCGTCAGCTGCGGGGCGTTCAGCGCGCGACGACCCTCCGCGGCGCGCAGCCGGCTGCCGCGCAGACTCAGCGAACCGCCCACCTTCGTCCCGCGCAGGCTCAGCTCGCCGAGCGTCTCGATCATCTCGGCCTGGAGGTCCTGCGCGACCGACATGCCGTCCCCGACGACGGCCCGCCCGTGCCGGTCCGGGCCGACGCTGAGCTGGTTGATCAGCAGGTCCGTGCCGATCTGGGCGTCGGTCAGCCGGATCCCCCGGTCGATCCGGCAGCGCGGCAGATGCAGATCGCCCTCCGTGTGCAGCCGCGCCGCCTCCAGCCGGGGCAGCGCGCAGCCCACCAGCCGTAACGTCGTGAAATGGCACTCCGGGAGCACCACCTCCTGCTCGAAGCGGCAGCCCGTCAGCTCCACGTACGGAGCCACCCGGCCGCCCGCCAGATCCAGCTTTCCGGTGATCCGCACCCCCCGGAGCTTCAGTGCCGCCACCCGGCCCGGCCGGGCGGGCGGGCCGCTCAGCAGCAGCCGCGCCACCGTGCGCGCGCCGACGCTCCGCTCGGGCCCCCACGTCTGCGGGGCGAACGGGTCGTTGCGGGTCGTGTCGTAGCTGCGTAAGTCGTAGGTGGTCCCGTTGCGGAAGGACTGCCACATGCCCAGCTCCGCTGCGCTGAGGCCGTCCGGGATATCGCCTTCGTGCGGCTCGGTCACGGCCGCTCCCTCCGTGCACACATGCTGTAGTGCTGTTATTCCCTCTGTGTGACGCCACGAAAGCTAGCGGTCAGCAGTGACAGCCGGACATGGCCGAGACGCGTATCGGCCAGTGGTACGGGCGATCGGTATCAGCCAGTGATACGGGCGGCCGGACGCTCGGACCGGTCTGCGAGAATTGCCGTGTGATCTCTCGAATCGATCTGCGCGGTGACGTCCTCCCCGAGGGTGCCGCCCTGCGCGACCTGCTGCCCCGTGCCGAGTTCGACGTGGAAGCCGCCCTGGAGACGGTGCGGCCCATCTGCGAGGACGTGCGCCATCGTGGCTCCGCGGCAGTGATCGACTGGGGGGAGAAACTGGACGGTGTCCGGATCGACTCGGTCCGGGTGCCCGCCGAGGCCCTGACCCGGGCCCTGGAGGAGCTGGATCCGGCCGTCCGGGCAGCGCTCGAGGAGTCGATCCGCCGCGCCCGCCTCGTCCACCGCGAGCAGCGCCGCACCACGCACACCACCCAGGTCGTCCCCGGCGGCACCGTCACCGAGAAGTGGGTGCCCGTCGAGCGCGTCGGGCTCTACGTCCCCGGCGGCCGCTCGGTCTACCCCTCCTCCGTCGTGATGAACGTCGTCCCGGCCCAGGAGGCGGGCGTCGAGGGCGTCGCCGTCGCCTCCCCGCCCCAGAAGGACTTCGGCGGACTGCCGCACCCCACGATCCTCGCCGCCTGCGCCCTGCTCGGCGTCGACGAGGTGTACGCCGCCGGCGGCTCCCAGGCCGTCGCGATGTTCGCGTACGGCACCGAGGACTGCCTCCCGGTCAACCTGGTCACCGGCCCCGGCAACATCTACGTCGCCGCCGCCAAGCGCCTCCTCAAGGGCCGGATCGGCATCGACGCCGAGGCCGGGCCCACCGAGATCGCGATCCTCGCCGACGCCACCGCCGACCCGGCGCACGTGGCCGCCGACCTGATCAGCCAGGCCGAGCACGACCCGATGGCCGCCGCCGTCCTGGTCACCGACTCCCCGGAGCTGGCCGCCGCGACCGAGGCCGAGCTGGCCCCGCAGGTCGCCGCCTCCAAGCACATCAAGGACCGCATCGAGCCCGCGCTCGCCGGCCGCCAGTCCGCGATCGTCCTGGTCACCTCCATCGAGGACGGCCTCAAGGTCGTCGACGCGTACGGCGCCGAGCACCTGGAGATCCAGACCGCCGACGCCGCCGCCGTCGCCGACCGGGTCCGCAACGCCGGAGCGATCTTCGTCGGCCCCTGGTCCCCGGTCTCGCTCGGCGACTACTGCGCCGGCTCCAACCACGTCCTGCCCACCGGCGGCTGCGCCTGCCACTCCTCGGGCCTGTCCGTGCAGTCCTTCCTGCGCGGCATCCACATCGTCGACTACACCCGCGACGCGCTCGCCGAGGTCACCCACCATGTCGTGACCCTCGCCGAGGCGGAGGACCTCCCCGCCCACGGCGCCGCCCTCAAGGCACGTTTTGCCGAAGGCGAACTCGACGAACACAGTGGCTGGAAGGTTCCGCAGCAGTGACGTACGACAGCACCACCCCCCGCAACCCCTGGGACGAGCTCCCCATCCGCGACGAACTGCGCGGCCAGTCCCCGTACGGAGCCCCCCAGCTCGACGTCCCCGTACGGCTCAACACCAACGAGAATCCGTATCCGCTCCCCGAAGCGCTGGTCGACCGGATCGCCGAGCGGGTCCGCGAGGCCGCCCGCGGGCTCAACCGCTACCCCGACCGGGACGCCGTCGAGCTCCGCACCGAGCTGGCCCGCTACCTCACCCGCACCGCCGGGCACGCGGTGACGGCGGCCCACGTGTGGGCGGCCAACGGCTCCAACGAGGTCCTCCAGCAGTTGCTCCAGACCTTCGGCGGGCCCGGGCGCACCGCGATCGGCTTCGAACCCTCGTACTCCATGCACGCCCTGATCTCCCGGTCCACCGGCACCGGCTGGATCTCCGGCCCGCGCAACGACGACTTCACCATCGACGTGGACGCCGCCCGCGCCGCCATCGCCGAGCACCGCCCCGAGGTCGTCTTCATCACCTCGCCCAACAACCCCACCGGCACGGCGGTGAACGCCGAGACCGTCCTCGCCCTGTACGACGCCGCGCAGGCCGCCGGGCCCTCGATCGTCGTCGTCGACGAGGCGTACGGCGAGTTCAGCCACCACGCATCGCTGCTCCCGCTGATCGAGGGCCGCCGCAACCTGATCGTCTCGCGGACCATGTCCAAGGCGTTCGGCGCGGCCGGGCTCCGCCTGGGCTACCTGGCCGCCGACCCGGCCGTCGTCGGCGCGGTCCAGCTGGTGCGGCTGCCGTACCACCTGTCCTCCGTCACCCAGGCCACCGCGCTCGCCGCCCTGGAGCACACCGATACGCTGCTGGGATACGTCGCGCAGCTCAAGAGCGAGCGCGACCGGCTGGTGGCCGAGCTGCGCGCCACCGGCTACGAGGTCACCGACTCGGACGCCAACTTCGTCCAGTTCGGCCGCTTCGACGACAGCCACGCCGTCTGGCAGCAGATCCTCGACCGGGGCGTCCTGGTCCGGGACAACGGCGTACCGGGATGGCTGCGGGTCACCGCGGGCACCCCGGCAGAGAACGACGCGTTCCTCGATGCGGTACGCGAACTGAAGAAGGAGCACGACGCATGAGCCCCCGCGTAGGCCGCGTGGAACGCACCACGAAGGAAACGTCCGTGCTCGTCGAGATCAACCTCGACGGCACCGGAAAGGTCGATGTCGCCACCGGGGTCGGCTTCTACGACCACATGCTCGACCAGCTCGGCCGCCACGGTCTCTTCGACCTCACGGTCAAGACCGAGGGCGACCTGCACATCGACAGCCACCACACCATCGAGGACACCGCGCTCGCGCTCGGCGCCGCCTTCAAGCAGGCCCTCGGCGACAAGGTCGGCATCTACCGCTTCGGCAACTGCACCGTCCCGCTGGACGAGTCGCTCGCCCAGGTCACCGTCGACCTCTCCGGCCGCCCCTACCTCGTGCACACCGAGCCCGAGAAGATGGCGCCGATGATCGGCGAGTACGACACGACGATGACCCGGCACATCCTGGAGTCCTTCGTCGCCCAGGCGCAGATCGCCCTGCACGTCCACGTGCCGTACGGGCGCAACGCCCACCACATCGTCGAGTGCCAGTTCAAGGCGCTGGCCCGCGCCCTGCGGTACGCCGCCGAGCACGACCCGCGCGCCGCCGGCATCCTGCCCTCCACGAAGGGCGCCCTGTGACCGGCCTCAACACCATCCTGATCGTCGTCGGCCTCTTCCTGGCCGGCGGCGTCTACTCCTTCGCGAAGCAGGGGATGCCCAAGGGCGTCATCGTGCTGCTGTCGATCGGCTCCGTGATGTGCCTGGTGGCGGGCATCCTGCGGATCCAGGGCCTGTGGGACTGAGGACAGGTACGTCATGAGTGAGAACAAGAAGAAGGTCGTCGTCTTCGACTACGGCTTCGGCAACGTCCGTTCCGCCGAGCGGGCCCTCGCCCGCGTCGGCGCGGACGTCGAGATCACCCGCGACTTCGACCGCGCGATGAACGCCGACGGGCTGCTCGTCCCCGGCGTCGGCGCGTTCTCCGCCTGCATGGACGGCCTCAAGCGGGCCCGCGGCGACTGGATCGTCGGCCGCAGGCTCTCCGGCGGCCGCCCGGTGATGGGCATCTGCGTCGGGATGCAGATCCTTTTCGAGCGCGGCATCGAGCACGGCGTGGAGACCGAGGGCCTGGACGAATGGCCCGGCACGGTCGGCCCTCTGAAGGCCGACATCGTCCCGCACATGGGCTGGAACACCGTCGAGTCCCCCGAGGACTCCCGGCTCTTCGCGGGCCTGGACGCCGACGCCCGGTACTACTTCGTGCACTCCTACGCGGCGCACGACTGGTCCCTCGAAGTCACCAACGCCAAGATCCGTGCCCCCAAGGTCACCTGGGCCACGCACGGCGAACGGTTCGTGGCGGCCGTGGAGAACGGCGCGCTGTGGGCCACCCAGTTCCACCCCGAGAAGTCCGGCGATGCCGGCGCCCAGCTGCTGACCAACTGGATCGAGACGCTGTAATGCCGAAGCTTGAACTGCTCCCCGCCGTCGATGTCCGCGACGGCCAGGCCGTCCGCCTCGTGCACGGCGAGTCCGGCTCCGAGACCTCCTACGGCTCCCCGCTGGAGGCCGCCCTCGCCTGGCAGCGCGCCGGCGCCGAGTGGCTGCACCTCGTCGACCTGGACGCCGCCTTCGGCACCGGCGACAACCGCGCCCTGATCGCCGAGGTCGCCGGGGCCATGGACATCAAGGTCGAGCTGTCCGGCGGCATCCGCGACGACGCCTCGCTCGCCGCCGCCCTCGCCACCGGCTGCCGCCGGGTCAACCTCGGCACCGCCGCCCTGGAGACCCCCGAGTGGGTCGCCAAGGTCATCGCCGAGCACGGCGACAAGATCGCCGTCGGCCTGGACGTCCGCGGCACCACCCTGCGCGGCCGCGGCTGGACCCGCGACGGCGGCGACCTCTACGAGACCCTCGCCCGGCTCGACGCCGAGGGCTGCGCCCGCTACGTCGTCACCGACATCGCCAAGGACGGCACGCTCCAGGGCCCCAACCTGGGTCTGCTGCGGGACGTCTGCGCCGCCACCGACCGCCCGGTCGTCGCCTCCGGCGGAGTCTCGTCGCTCGACGACCTCCGCGCGCTCTCCCTCCTCGTCCCCGAAGGCGTCGAGGGCGCGATCGTCGGCAAGGCGCTGTACGCGAAGGCCTTCACGCTGGAAGAGGCGCTGAAGGCGGTCGCCGCATGACGGAGCCCACCGCCTCGGCCTCCGTACGCCGGATCTCCACCGGCGCGCCCTGGGAGGAGAAGTTCGGCTACTCCCGCGCGGTCGAACTCCCCAACGGGCTCGTCCTGGTCGCCGGCTGCACCTCGGTCATCAACGGTCAGATCTCCGCGGGCTCCCCGTACGAGCAGGCGATCACCTCCTTTGACGTCGCGTTCGCGGCGCTGGAGCAGGTGGGTCTGGGGCGCGAGGACGTCGTCCGCACCCGGATGTACCTCACGCACGCCCGGGACGTGGAGGACATCGGCCGCGCCCACAAGGAGCTGTTCGACGCCGTGCGGCCCGCCGCCTCCATGATCATCGTGTCCGGTTTCGTGGACCCGAGCCTGGTCGTCGAGGTCGAGGTCGAGGCCTACCGAGGAGGCGCGAAGTGACGCTCGCCGTACGCGTCATCCCCTGCCTGGACGTCGACAACGGCCGGGTCGTCAAGGGCGTCAACTTCCAGAACCTGCGCGATGCGGGCGACCCCGTCGAGATGGCCAAGCTGTACGACGCCGAGGGCGCCGACGAGCTGACCTTCCTCGACATCACCGCCTCGAGCGGCGACCGCGAGACGACGTACGACGTGGTCCGCCGTACCGCCGAGCAGGTCTTCATCCCGCTCACCGTCGGCGGCGGCGTCCGTACCCCGGACGACGTCGACAAGCTGTTGCGCGCCGGGGCGGACAAGGTCGGCGTCAACACCGCCGCCATCGCCCGCCCCGACCTCATCCGCGAGATCGCCGAACGCTTCGGCCGCCAGGTCCTGGTGCTCTCCGTCGACGCCCGCCGCACCCCGGAGGGCACCTTCGAGGTCACCACGCACGGCGGCCGCAAGGGCACCGGCATCGACGCCGTCGAATGGGCGCACCGGGCCGCCGAGCTGGGCGCGGGCGAGATCCTGCTCAATTCGATGGACGCCGACGGCACCAAGGACGGCTACGACACCGAGATGATCGAGGCGGTACGCAAGCACGTCACCGTCCCCGTCATCGCCTCCGGCGGCGCGGGCCGGCTCGCCGACTTCGCCCCGGCGATCGGGGCGGGGGCCGACGCGGTGCTCGCCGCGTCCGTCTTCCACTTCGGCGACCTGCGGATCTCCGAGGTCAAGGGTGCCCTGCGGGAAGCGGGACACCCGGTCCGCTGAGCCCGTACGGAGTCCGAGGCGGTATCACCGGTCCGCCGAGACCGGTGATACCGCCGATGCGTACGTACGGGGTGCGGCGTGAGAGTGGCGACCGCCGGCGAACGACGCCGGCAGCCACGCGGCGCATCCCGAGGCCCCCGGACGACGGGCCGCCGGAGATCCCCGCGTGGTGTGGTTCCGCCACCACCGAGAGGATCCCCCCGTGCAGCAGCGCCTCCCCTCCGGCACCCTCCCCCCGCGCCCGAGCCGCCCCCGTACGCTCGCGGGTCTGCTGACCGCCGCCGCGGCCACCGCCGGTCTCCTGCTGACCGCCCTGGCACCCGGCGCCCAGGCCGTCGCCGACAACCCCTACGAGCGCGGCCCGGCCCCCACCAACGCCTCGATCGAGGCGAGCCGGGGCTCGTACGCCACCTCGCAGACCTCCGTCTCCTCCCTCGTGGTGAGCGGATTCGGCGGCGGCACCATCTACTACCCGACGTCCACGGCCGACGGCACCTTCGGCGCGGTCGTCATCTCGCCCGGCTTCACCGCCTACGAGTCCTCCATCGCCTGGCTCGGCCCGCGCCTGGCCTCGCAGGGCTTCGTGGTCTTCACCATCGACACCAACACCACGCTCGACCAGCCCGCCAGCCGGGGCCGCCAACTCCTGTCCGCACTGGACTACCTGACCCAGCGCAGCTCGGTACGGACCAGGGTCGACGCCGACCGCCTCGGCGTGATGGGCCACTCGATGGGCGGCGGCGGCTCGTTGGAGGCCGCCAAGAGCCGCACCTCGCTGAAGGCGGCGATCCCGCTGACCGGCTGGAACACCGACAAGACCTGGCCCGAACTGCGCACGCCCACGCTGGTCGTCGGCGCGGACGGTGACACGGTCGCCCCGGTCGCCACGCACTCCGAGCCGTTCTACCAGTCGCTGCCCGCGTCGCTGGACAAGGCGTATCTGGAGCTGCGCGGAGCCTCGCACTTCACGCCGAACAGCTCCAACACGACGATCGCGAAGTACAGCATTTCCTGGCTGAAGCGATTCATCGACAACGACACCCGCTACGAGCAGTTCCTCTGCCCGCTCCCGCAGCCGAGCCTGACCATCGCGGAGTACCGGGGCAACTGCCCGCACACCGCGTAAACCCGGCGCTCCGGGCCCTGCCGTACTGTGCTCCGGCACAGCGCGGCAGGGCTCCGGCTGGGAGCACGCACCGCACCGGGCCGTCCCCGTGCGGGACCCGGACGCGGCGCTTCCACCCTCGCCGACACGAACGTACGGTGCCGGTGTGACCCCATCGACGACCGTGCGCAGTCCGCTCCGGCTGTACGGCCGGAACGATGAACTCGCCCCCCTGGAAAGCCTGTTGGATCTGCTTCGGCGGGGCGACGGAGGCGCGCTCGTACTGGCCGCACCACCCGGTCTCGGCCGTACGGCGCTGCTGCGCGCGGCCGCCGACGCGCACCGCGACCGGGGCCCCGTGCTGTACGCCACGGCCGCCGACGCCGAACGCGGCGTGCCTGGCGGCGGATCGGGCGCCCTGCTCGCCCCGTCCCTCGCCACCCCGTACCCCGTCATCACTCCCGGCGTACTGGCCGGCCGGCTGCGGGAACCGGTCGCCGGGCGGCCCCTGCTGGTCTGCGCCGACGACGCCCACGCCTGGGACCCGGCGTCCCGGGCCGCTCTCGTCGGCGCGGCCCGCGGGCTGGGCCCGGGCAGCCGGATCGCTGTCCTGCTCTCGGCCGCCGACGGCACCGTTTTCGCCGGACTGCCCACGCTCCACCTCGCACCCCTGGACGAGGATGCCGCCTCGGCGCTCCTGGACCGGCTGACCCGCGGCACGGAGGGGCTCGACCCGGTCGTGCGCGCCGAACTGCTCCGCGAGGCGGCCGGAAACCCCCGGCTGCTCGCCGGACTCACCGGCCGCCTCACCCCGGACCAGCTCGCCGGCCGCACCCCGCTGCCCTACCCCCTGCCCGGCGGCGAAGCGGTGCTGGCCGCCCACGCCGAACGCCTCGACGGCCTCCCGGACCGGACCCGCACCCTGCTCCTGCTCGCCGCCGCGGCCCAGGAGCACGAGCCGGACGGCGCCGGGGCGGACGCCCTGCTCCTGCTCCGCGCGGGCACCCGCAGCGGACTGCCCCGAGCCTTCCTGGACCGGGCCCTGTTCGGCACCACCGTCACCGACGGCCTCCTCCAACGGGCGGGCAGCCGCGTCCACTTCGCCCACCGCCTGGTCGCCCGCGCGATACTCCACCACGCCCCTCGGGGCCGGCGCCGAGCCGCTCACGAACTGCTCGCCACCCTGCTGACGGAGACCGGCGACCGGGCTTCCCCGGCGGGTGCCGCTCCGCCGTCTGCGGACGCTGTAGCACCACTGCTTCCGGACGCTGCCGCTCCGCCGCCTCCGGGCGCTGTGGCACCACTGCCTCCGGACGCTGCCGCTCCGCCGCCTCCGGGCGCTGCCGCTCCACCCTCTGCGGGTGCTGCGGCTGCTGTGCCCTCGCCGGGCGCTCCGGCTGTCGCGGCCCCGCCGGGCGCCTCGGTTGCCGCCCCCTCTCCGGATGCTCCTGCCGTCGCGCCCTCTCCGGATGCGCTGGCTGCCGCACCCTCGTCGGGCGCTCCGGACGCCGTACCTCCGCCGGATGCGCCAGCAGCCGCACCCCCGCCGGCCGCCCCGGTTGCCGCCCCCTCTCCGGACGCCCCGGCCGCCGTACCCCCGCCGAGCGCCCCGCCCACGCCACCGCTCGCCCCGCCCGGCCCACTCGCCCCGCCCGCCCCGTCCGTCCCGCTGGCCGCTCTCGTCCAGTGGGCCTGTGCCGCGCCCGGCCCGGATGCCACGCTGGCCGGCCGGCTCGAAGCGGCCGCCGTCGCCCCCTTTCCGCACGCCGAACGTTCCGCCGCCCTGGCCCGCGCCGCCCTGCTCTCCGCCGGACCGGCCCTGCGGGCGGCCCGGTTCGCCGCGGCGGCGGAGCAGGCGGGGCTGGCGGGCGATCCGTCCCTGGCTCGGGCCCTGCTGGCCAGGACCGGATCCCGGGCGCCCGGAGCGGCGGGTGCGGTCACCGAGGCCGCGCGGGGCCTCGCCCCGTACGTCCACGGCATGCTCGCCCTGCGCTCCGGGCCGGCCGCCGACGCCCACGAAGCGCTGCTCGCCGGGGCCGCGCTCCTCGCGCCGTACGATCCCCGCCGGGCTCGCGACGCCCTCCTCGGCGCGGCCGAGGCCGCCTGGGCGGCGGGCGACGCGCTCGGCTACCTCGACGCCATGAACCGCCTCGCCCGCACCCCGGTGGACCCGGACCTGGAGCACTACCGGGCCGGCATGTGCGCCGTACTCGAAGGGCGTACGGCACAGGGCCACGCCCTGCTCCGCCGCTGCCTCGACCCCGCCGGGGACCCCGGCGCCCCGGCCGCGCTGCTGCGGGCCGGGGTCGCGGCGCTGGTCCTCGGGGACGTCGCCGCCGCCTGCCGCGCGGGGGCCCGCGCGCTCGCCGCCGTACGGACCAGGGGGCCCGACGCGCTGCTCCCGCAGGCCCTCGAACACCTCGCCTACGCCGAACTGCGGGCCGGGCGGCACGCCGGTGCGCGGGCCCACGCCCTGGAAGGGCTGCACGCCGCCCGCCGTACGGGGCAGCCCAACAGCTCCGCCCATCTGCACGCCGTGCTCGCCCTCGCCGCCTCCGTGGAGGGGCCCGCCGAGGCGTGCGCCGCGCACGGCGACGCCGCGCTGGCCGGGGCGGGGCCGCACGGGCTGGCCCAGGCCGTCACCCTCGCCACCTGGGCGCGGGCCCGCACGGACCTGGCATCCGGGCGGCCCGGCGAGGCGGCCGCCCGGCTGGCCCCGCTGGTCGGGACCGGCCCCGGCCGGGGCCACTTCGCCGCCCGGATGCTCGCCGTGCCCTGCTGGGTCGAGGCCGCCGTGCTGGGCGGCCGGCTGCCCGGGGAGACCCGCGAACTCCACGCCGCCGTCGATGAGTTCGCGTCCTGGACCGCCCGGACCGCCGACCCGGGGGCGCCCGCCCAACTGGCCCGCTGCCGGGCCCTGCTGGCCCCCGCCGACGAGGCCGACGCCCGCTACGCCGAGGCCCTGGCCCACCACGGACGGGCGGGCGGCGACTTCGAACGGGCCCGTACCCAGTTGCTGTACGGGCAGTGGCTGCGCCGCCGCCGGCGTACCCGCGAGGCCCGCGGTCCGCTGCGCGACGCCCTGGTCGCCTTCCAGCGCTCCTCGGCCCGCGCCTGGGCCGACCGGGCGGCCGGGGAGCTGCGGGCGGCGGGGGAGCCGGTCGCGGCGCGGCGGGACACGGCGGGCGAACCGCTGGCGGTGCTCACCCCTCAGCAGCAGCGCATCGCCCGTTACGTCGCCGAAGGGGCCACCAACCGCGAAGTGGCGCAGCGGCTGTCGCTCAGCCCGCGCACCGTCGACCACCACCTCCGTAACGTCTTCGCCGCCCTCGGCATCCGCTCCCGCACCGAACTGGCCCGGCTGCTCGGCCCTTAGGGGTCTGTCCTGCAGTCTGTCCTGGGTCGTGTCCTGGAAGGGCTTCTGGAAGAGCTCCCGGAAACGTCCGGGAGGCCGGGAGGTTGCCAGACCGTGATGACGAGTTCCGCGCAGACCCCTAGGTACCGACTGGGCGGTATGTCATTCTGCGGGCGTCAGGATCGTGTCGACGCGCTCGCGCCCCGTCCGGGCCGGGTGTGCCCCGCCCGCCGCTCGCGCGGCCGGCCGAATCCCGGTGGAGGCCGCCATGCCACAGGTCGTACGTCCGCGGACCGGGGCGCTGCACGGCCCGCCCCCGGCAACGCCGTTGCCGCACCGCTTCCGGTCCCTGGCGGACCGTGAGGCCGTGGAGGTGCTGCACCGGGCCGCCCGGGTCCTCGTCGCGTCGCTGCCGGCCCTGACCGACCGGCTCGTCGAGGCCCTGTACGCCCAGGAGCCCGGCTACCGGGCGGCCATCGAGTCCGACCGGGCCGAGGTCTGGCAGGAGGTCCATCACTCGCTGCGGCACAACGTGGGCTCCTTGATCCAGCCCCGGGAGTTCCGGGAGCCCGCCCACCGCACCTCCCGCTGGATCGGCGAGATCCGCGCCGAACAGGGCGTGCCGCTCGACGCCGTCCTGCACGCCTTCCGGATGGGCGGCGCGATGGTCTGGCAGGACCTCGTGGACGAGACCGCCCGGCGCGACCCCGACGACGTACGGCTGCTCGTCCATGTCGCCGCCGACGTGTGGAACTTCGTCGACGAGCACTGCGGGATCGTCGCGGACGCCTACCGCCAGGCCGAGCGGCGGCTGTCCTGGCGGCGGGAGAACCGGCAGCGGCTCATGGTCGCCGCCCTGCTGGACGGCACCGCCCGGATCGCGGACCTCGCCGAGGCGGCCGCGATGCTGGGCCTGCCGGAGCAGGGCCGGTACGCGGTGCTCGCGGTGGCCGCCGCCCCGCACGGGCCGGGGTCCGCGACCCGCCCGCCGCTGGTGCTGCCCGCCACCGCCCCGGAGGCGGCGGTGCTCTGGCACCCGGGCCCGGAGGCCGAGTTCGCGATCCTGTCGCTGACGGGCCCGCCCGGCGAGCTGAGCGCGCTGGCCGCCGCGCTGGACGTCCCGGCCGGCACCCGGGCCGGGATCGGCTCCGCCGTCGAGGGGCTGGCCGCGCTCGGCGACGCCCGGCGGCTGGCGGAGACCGCGCTGCGCGCCTGTCCCGCGTCCGGGGGCACCGTCCTGCTCGACGAGCACCTCCCGGACGCCCTGGTGGTGTCCTCCCCGGCCCTCGCCGGGGCGCTCGCCGACCGGGTGCTGGGCCCGCTGGACCGGCTGGACCCCGCCGACCGCGATGTCATCGTGGAGACCCTCACCGCCTGGCTGGACGTGGACGGCTCGGCGCAGCGGGCGGGCGCGAAGCTCTACTGCCACCGCAACACCGTCCTCAACCGCCTCCGCCGCTTCGAGCAGCTCACCGGGCGCTGCCTCACCCGCCCCCGGGACGCGGTCGAGGTGTCGCTCGCCCTGGCGGCGCGGCGGCTGCTCCGGGGGTAGGCCCGAAAGGGGGCGCCGGGCGCTTTCGCCGGTGCGGACTACGGGGTGTGGCAGACGGCTTCGATGTTGTTGCCGTCGGGATCACGGACGAAGGCTCCGTAATAGGACGCGTGATAGGCGGGCCACACCTGCGGGGTGTGCAGGGATTCGGCGCCGGCTGCGACGGCGGCGGCATGGAACGCGTCGACCGCCGCGCGATCCGGTCCGGTGAAGGCCAGATGCACCTCGCGAGCGGAAGCCTCGTCGGTCGCGGGGACGAGCCAGAACACATGGCCAGTGGTTCCGAAGCCGATGTTCTCGCCGAACTCCTTGGTCCGTTTGCCGCCGAGGGGCGCGAGAACGGCTTCGTAGAAGCGTGCGCTCGCCGCCACATCTCGTACCTGGATCGCGATGTGATCAAGCATGGCGCCAGCCTCCCACGGCTTCCGCGGACCTGTCTCCGCTTTGCCGCAGAACTCCGCAACAAATATTGCGCAATTCTTCTTGCGCAACTTTTCCTGTGCGTCTACGGTCGAGTCATGCCCAGTGAAGAACGACGCCGCGTCTCCGACCTCGACACCCTCAAGGCGATCGGCCATCCCCTGCGCCTGAAGCTCTACCGGGCCCTGCACATCAAGCGCACCGCCACCGCCTCCCAGCTCGCCGACCAGGTCGACGAGGCGGTCTCCCTCGTCAGCTACCACCTGCGCAAGCTCGCCGACCACGGACTGATCGAGCCCGCCGAGGGGCAGGGCACCGACGGCCGGGAACGCTGGTGGCAGCCGTCCTCCCGGGGCCTCACCTTCAGCGACGAGGACTTCGACGACGCGCCCGACAGGGCGGCCGTCTACGCCGCCGCCAACCGGATGTCCTTCGACCAGCACGTCGAGCTCTACCGGGCCCACCAGGACGCACGGCACACCTGGGGTGCGGACTGGCGCAGCGCCTCCTGGAGCGCGGAGAACCTCCTCCGCCTCACCGCGGAGGAACTGGCCGCCCTCAGCCGGGAGATGGGCGCGCTGATCGACCGCTACGAGGAAGCCGGCCGCGCCCGCGAGGAGGCGGGCGACACCGAGGGCCGGGAGAGCGTCGCCCTGCACACCTACGGATTCCCCTTCCGCCCCTGAACCCGCCGCCCCCACCCGTCACCCGCCGCCCCTCCCGTCAAGGGACGCGGGCACGACCGCAAGGACGCAGGTATGACCGCCGCCCCGGCGACCGAAGCACCCGAACGCCCCGCGCACCGCGACCCGAACGTCCTGCGCTGGCTCGGCGCGTACTCCGCGTCGATGATCGGCGACAGCGTCTACTTCATGGCCCTCGCCTGGGCCGCCGCCCGCACCGGCAGCGCCTCCGGCACCGGCCTGGTCCTCGCCGCCGGCTCGATACCCCGGGCCCTCCTGATGCTCGGCGGGGGAGTGCTCGCCGACCGGCTCGGGCCCCGCCGCGTCGTCATCGGCAGCGACGCCGCCCGCGCACTCCTCGTCCTCGGGCTCGCCGCCACCCTGGTCCTCACCGCACCCACCGTGGGCGTCCTGGTCGTCGTCGCCGTGCTCTTCGGCGTGGTCGACGCCCTGTTCCTGCCCGCCGTCGGAGCGCTGCCGCCCCGGATCAGCACCCCGGGCCAGCTCGCCCGGATCCAGGGCCTGCGCGCACTGGCCGCGCGCGGCTCCTCGATCATCGGCGCGCCGATGGGCGGTGTCGCCGTGGCCGTCGGCGGGCCCTCGCTCGCCTTCGCCGCCGCCGGAGTGCTGTTCGCCCTGTCCCTGCCGCTGCTCCTGAGCCTGCGGATCGGACCGCTGCCCGGGCCGGTGAAGCAGGGGGAGACACCGCCCGATGCCGACGGGGCGCTCACAGGAACGCAGGAGACACAGCAGACGCAGAAGACGCAGGAGACGCAGGAGACGCAGGAGACGCCGAACGCCTGGCAGGACCTCGGCGACGGGCTCCGGTACATCCGCCGCCACCCCCTGCTCGGCCCGCTCATGCTCGTCATCGCCCTCAGCGAGCTCGGCTTCGTCGGGCCGCTCAACCTCGGGATGATCCTGCTCTCCGAGCAGCGCGGCTGGGGCGCGGCCGGCATGGGCTGGATCGTCGCAGGATTCGCCACGGGCGCGGCCGGGTCCGCCCTCGTCCTCGCCGTCCGGGGCCGGGTGCCGCGCGCCGGAACGGTGATGTGTCTGATGGCCCTCGTCGGCGCCACCGGCATCGCCGCCCTGGCGCAGGTCCCCTCGGTGGCCCTCGCCGCCGCGATCGCCGCGTTCGTCGGCCTCACGGCGGGCCTGGCCGGTGCGCTGTGCGGAGCCCTCGTCCAGACCTCCGCCGACCCCGCCTACCTGGGCCGGGTCACGTCCGTATCGACCTTCTTCACCTACGCCATCGCCCCGCTGAGCTACCCCGTCACCGGGGCCGCCGTCGCCCTCTGGGGCACCGGGCCGGTCTTCGCGGTCAGCGCGGCCGTGTGCGCGGCAGGCGGCGCGATGGGCCTGACCATCACCACGCTCCGCCGCGCCGAACTGCCCCGCTGACCTGCCCGGCTCCGCTGCGGGCTACATCCCCAGCTCCGCCGACTTCAGCCGCTCCACCGCCGCCTCGTCGCCCTCCACCTCGACGTCCGCCGCGTCCTGCCGGCCGAACGCGTACAGCAGCAGCTCGGCGGGCTCCCCGGTCACCGTCACCACCGGGGTCCCCTTGTGGGCGACCGCCGTCTGGCCGTCCGGGCGGCGCAGCACCAGCCCCACCGGGGACCTGCGGCCCAGCAGCCGGGCCGTCTTCTCGGTCCGGGACCACAGCACATCGGAGAAGACCGGGTCCAGCTCGCGGCGCGACCAGTCGGGCTGGGCCCGGCGCACATCCTCCGTGTGGACGAAGAATTCGACGGTGTTCGCCGCCTCGTCGATCTGCTTGAGGGACATCGGGGAGAACCGGGGCGGACCGGTGCGGATCAGCTGGATCAGTTCCTCGTACGGCTTCGCCGCGAACTCCGCCTGCACCCGCTCCAGCCGGGCCTTCAGCGCGCTCACCAGCAGCCCGCCCGCCGCGTCCGCACGGCGTTCGCGGACCACCACATGGGCGGCCAGATCGCGGGTCTTCCAGCCGTCGCACAGCGTCATGGCCTCGGGACCGGCCGCTTCCAACAGATCGGCGAGCAGAAGACGTTCACGCTTCGCATGGGTCGACATGCCCGCCAGCGTACGACCGTCACCCCGGGTCCGCCCAGTGGACGTCCGCCCGGAAAGTCCTCGCGGCCACGGCACAATGGGCCCATGACCAGCACGCCCGGCGCCACGCCGCCCGCCAGCAACCTCGACCCGGCCATCGCCGCCCGCCTCAAGCGCGGCGCCGACGGCCTGGTCCCGGCCATCGCCCAGCAGTACGACACCGGCGAGGTGCTGATGCTCGGCTGGATGGACGACGAGGCGCTGCACCGCACCCTCACCACGGGCCGCTGCACCTACTGGTCGCGCAGCCGCCAGGAGTACTGGGTCAAGGGCGACACCTCCGGTCACGTCCAGCACGTGAAGTCCGTCGCCCTGGACTGCGACGCCGACACCGTGCTGGTCAAGGTCGACCAGACCGGCGCCGCCTGCCACACGGGCGACCGCACCTGCTTCGACGCCGACGTCATCCTTCCTCCCGCCCAGTAAGGTCACCGGCCATGGATCTCGACACCTTCCGCAAGCTGGCCGTCGACCGGCGCGTCGTCCCCGTCAGCCGCCGCCTCCTCGCGGACGGAGACACCCCGGTCGGCCTGTACCGCAAGCTCGCCGCGGAACGCACCGGCACCTTCCTCCTGGAATCCGCCGAGAACGGCCGGACCTGGTCGCGCTACTCCTTCATCGGCGTCCGCAGCGACGCCACCCTCACCGCCCGCGACGGCGAGGCCCACTGGCTCGGCACCCCGCCCGTCGGCGTCCCCGTGGCCGGCGACCCGCTGGACGCCCTGCGCGCCACCGTCGAGACCCTGCACACCCCGCGCGACCTGGTGAGCGACGCGGGCCTGCCGCCGTTCACCGGCGGCATGGTCGGCTACCTCGGCTACGACGTCGTCCGCCGCCTGGAGAAGATCGGCGAGCACGGCGGCGACGACCTGAAGCTGCCCGAGCTGACCATGCTCCTCACCTCGGACCTCGCCGTCCTCGACCACCAGAACGGCACCGTCCTGCTGATCGCCAACGCGATCAACCACAACGACCTCGACACCGGCGTCGACGAGGCACACGCGGACGCCGTCGCCCGCCTCGACGCGATGGAACGCGACCTGCGCCGCCCCGTCGAGAACGCCCCCGCCGTCCTGCCCCCGTCCGAGCTGCCGCCGTACACCGCGCTCTGGGGCGGCGAGGCCTACCAGGACGCCGTCATGGACATCAAGGAGCGGATCCGGGCGGGCGAGGCCTTCCAGGTCGTCCCCTCCCAGCGCTTCGAGACCCCGTGCACCGCGAGCGCCCTGGACGTCTACCGGGTGCTGCGGGCCACCAACCCGTCCCCGTACATGTACCTCTTCCGCTTCGACGGGTTCGACGTCGTCGGCTCCAGCCCCGAGGCCCTCGTCAAGGTCGAGGACGGCCGGGCCATGGTCCACCCGATCGCCGGCACCCGGCACCGGGGCGTCACCCCGCAGGAGGACCAGGCGCTCGCCGACGAGCTCCTCGCCGACCCCAAGGAGCGCGCCGAGCACCTGATGCTCGTCGACCTCGGCCGCAACGACCTGGGCCGGGTCTGCGAACCGGGCAGCGTCGAGGTCGTCGACTTCATGTCGATCGAGCGCTACTCCCACGTGATGCACATCGTCTCCACCGTCACCGGCCGCGTCACCGAGGACCGCACCGCCTTCGACGTGCTGACCGCCTGCTTCCCCGCGGGCACCCTCTCCGGCGCCCCCAAGCCCCGCGCCATGCAGATCATCGAGGAGCTGGAGCCGAGCCGCCGCGGACTGTACGGGGGCTGCGTCGGCTACCTCGACTTCGCCGGGGACTCCGACACCGCCATCGCCATCCGGACCGCCCTGCTCCGCGACGGCACCGCGTACGTCCAGGCCGGAGCCGGTGTCGTCGCCGACTCCGACCCGGTCGCCGAGGACACCGAGTGCCGCAACAAGGCGGCCGCCGTGCTCCGCGCCGTCCATACCGCCAACCGGCTCCACGACCGCTGAACCGGTAGGGGATAGTGGAGGGCGTGAGTGCTGTCCCCGTACCCCAGCCCCGTGCCCGAACCGCCGACTCCGCCACCGGCGCCGCGCCCGACTCCGCAGGGAGCCGCCGCAGTCTCGCGGCCGGTCTGCTCCTCGGCGCGGCCGGCGCGACCGTCGTCCTCCTCGCCTCCGGGCAGACCTGGGCGGAGGGTGACGCGGCCACCGGCGGCGGCGCGCTGCCGCTGGCCGTCGACGGCCAGGACGTCACCGGCGTTCCGGCGGCGCTGGCCATCGTCGGCCTCGCCGCGCTCGTCGCCGTCTTCGCCGTACGCGGCGCCGGCCGCCGGATCGTCGCCGCCCTCCTCGCCCTCAGCGGACTGGGAGCCACGCTCAGCGCCTGGGCCGGCGCGTCCGACAGCACGGCCCTCGACGAGGAGGCCGCCAGGACCACCGGCGACACGGCGGCCACCATCGACGCCCTGAGCCACACCGCTTGGCCGTACGTCACCGCCGCCGGCGGCCTGCTGATCCTGCTGGCCGGGCTCCTCGCACTGCGCTACGGCAGCCGCTGGCCCGCCATGTCCGGAAAGTACGAACGCGACGGCACCCCCCGCCCCGGCAAGGCGCCCCGCACCGCCCCCGACCCGGACCGGCCCGAGGACCTGTGGAAGGCCCTGGACCGCGGCGAGGACCCGACGCGCGAGGCGTGACCCCACGCTCACCTCTCGCGGCCCCGTACGGGACAATGGACCCGAGCCGTCCCCCGGGCGGCGGCCACACGTACAGCGTCACCCACAGCGCAACACCAACGAGGAGCAACTCATGGCGGGCAGCAGCCACGGACACACCCCGGCCGCCTGGACCGGTGTCATCATTGCTTTCATCGGCTTCTGCGTCGCAGGCGTCTTCATGGTCGCGGCCAACCCGCTCGGCTTCTGGGCCGGTATCGCCGTCATCTTCGCCGGCGGACTCGTGGGCCTCGCCATGAAGGCCGCCGGCCTCGGCATGCCGAAGGAGTCGGCCGAGCTGGTCGAGGCCAGGGAGCGCGCGGGGCAGGCGCAGATCTCCCACTGACCCGGACGCCGGCCCGTCCCGGCGACCGACACGCAGACAGGCGCAGCCCCGGTGGGGCTGCGCCTTTTCGCATCGACGGGGGACAATCACCGGGTGGACGCCTCACCTACCCCCTCCGCAGCCCCGCCGCCGGACTCCGGATCCGACCCGGCCCGCCCGGACGCCGTGCCGGACGGCGTCGGCCCCTGGAACATGCCCCTGACGGTCTGCCCGACCCCGGACATGGCCCGCCCACCGCGTGAGGACGGAGCCCCCGCCTTCTCAGCCCGTCCGCCGAGCGAGGACGGAGCCCCCGCCTTCTCAGCCCGTCCGCCGCGTGAGGACGGAACCCCCGCCACCCCAGCCCGTCCGGCGTTTGAGGACGGAACCCCCGCGGGGGTGGGCCCGGAGCTCACTGGCCCCTCGGGCGAAGGGTCCTCGCAGGTGCCCGGCCCCCACGGCCACGGTTCCGTCCTCAAACGCCGGACGGGCTGGATGGGCCAGGCGGGCCCCCCAACGGGCTGGATGGGCCCCCGGACGGGCCAGGTGGGCCACCGGGAGGGCCAGGTGGGCCGCCCGCCGGGCCCGCCGGGACGGGTGCGTCGGCTCGCCACCCCCCTCGGCATCCTCGCCGCCGTCACCACCGCCTTCACCTACGTCGGCACCGTCGACCCCAACGACCCCGGCCACTACCCCGTCTGCCCGCTGCTCAAGCTGACCGGCGTCCTCTGCCCCGGCTGCGGCGGACTCCGCAGCGCCCACGCCTTCATCCACGGCGATCTCGGCGCGGCGTTTTCCGCCAACGCGATCGCCACCGTCGGCTACTTCCTCTTCGCCGCCGTCTGGGTCCTCTGGCTGGCCAGGGCCTGGCGCGGACAGCCCCTGCGGATCGGTCTCGCACCCGTCTGGTGGTGGGGCGTGGGGGCCGTCCTGCTGATCTTCACCGTGGTCCGGAATCTGCCGTTCGGCTCGGCGCTCGCCCCCTGAATGCCCAGGTAGTGGGACGCGGCGTGGCCGGATGCGAGCCCCGGGCCCTCCTGCGGATACCATCGGTATGGCTGATCCTGTTCCCTCATCACCGTTCGGAAGGGGGCCGCTCGCGTGAGTGTGCTCGACGAGATCATCGACGGCGTTCGCGCCGACCTCGCGGAGCGGCAGGCGCGTGTCAGCCTCGACGAGCTGAAGGAGCGCGCGGCCCGCGCTCCCCAGGCCAAGGACGGAGTCGCCGCCCTGCGCGGCGAGGGCGTGACCGTCATCTGCGAGGTCAAGCGCTCGTCCCCCTCCAAGGGGGCCCTTGCCGCCATCGCCGACCCGGCCGCGCTCGCCGCGGACTACGAGGCGGGCGGCGCGTCCGTCATCTCGGTCCTCACCGAGGAGCGCCGCTTCGGCGGCTCGCTCGGCGACCTGGAGGCCGTCCGCGCCAAGGTCGACACCCCGATCCTGCGCAAGGACTTCATCGTCACCTCGTACCAGCTGTGGGAGGCCCGGGCGTACGGCGCCGACCTCGCCCTGCTGATCGTCGCCGCCCTCGACCAGGAGGCCCTCGTCTCCCTGATCGAGCGCGCCGAGTCGATCGGGCTCACCCCGCTCGTCGAGGCGCACGACGAGGAGGAGGCGGAGCGCGCCGTGGACGCCGGAGCCAAGATCATCGGCGTCAACGCGCGCAACCTGAAGGACCTCAAGGTCGACCGCTCCACCTTCGAGCGCGTCGCCCCCGAGATCCCCGGCCACATCGTCAAGGTCGCCGAGTCCGGCGTCCGGGGCCCGCACGACCTGATCGCGTACGCCAACGCCGGCGCCGACGCCGTCCTGGTCGGCGAGTCGCTGGTCACCGGCCGCGACCCGCGCGCCGCCGTCGCCGACCTGGTCGCCGCGGGCGCCCACCCGGCGCTCCGCCACGGCCGCGGCTGACCGGGGACGGACGACAGCGACCATGACCGGACGTCCCGTGCCCCGCACCCGGCCGGGCCTCGGCCTGGCCGGGGCCCCGGCCCGGGACCCGCACGCCCCGCTGGCGCGCGGGTGCCGCCCCCGCGGCTGCCGCGCCCCCGCCCGGCGCGTGCACGGACGGCGCGTGCGGTACGTGATCGGCGACGAGCCCGGCCAGGTGAACGGGATGCGATGGCGCCCGGGGTCCGCGCAGTAGCGAGCCCCGGCCGACGTACCGCAGCACCCGTCCCATCCCGTACGTACGACCGCACCGCCCCGACCGCATGCCGGTCCCGGTGGCGCTCGCTCCTCCGCGCATACGGTGCATCCATCCGTTGCCATGCCAAGGAGCACGTCGCATGTCGTCCGACTTCTTCATTCCGGACCCCGAGGGTCTGATCCCCAGCGCCGAGGGCTATTTCGGCGCGTACGGCGGCAAGTTCATCCCGGAGGCGCTCGTCGCCGCCGTGGACGAGGTCGCCGTCGAGTACGACAAGGCCAAGGCCGACCCGGCGTTCGCCGCCGAGCTCAACGAACTGATGGTCGACTACACCGGCCGCCCCAGCGCGCTGACCGAGGTGCCGCGCTTCGCCGAGCACGCCGGCGGCGCCCGGATCTTCCTCAAGCGCGAGGACCTGAACCACACCGGCTCGCACAAGATCAACAATGTGCTGGGCCAGGCGCTCCTCACCAAGCGCATGGGCAAGACCCGCGTCATCGCCGAGACCGGAGCCGGCCAGCACGGCGTCGCCACCGCGACCGCCTGCGCCCTCTTCGGCCTCGACTGCACCATCTACATGGGCGAGATCGACACCGAGCGCCAGGCCCTGAACGTGGCCCGGATGCGGATGCTCGGCGCCGAGGTCGTCGCCGTGAAGTCCGGTTCGCGGACCCTGAAGGACGCCATCAACGAGGCGTTCCGCGACTGGGTCGCCAACGTGGACCGCACCCACTACCTCTTCGGCACGGTCGCCGGCCCGCACCCCTTCCCGGCCATGGTCCGCGACTTCCACCGCGTCATCGGCGTCGAGGCCCGCCGCCAGATCCTGGAGCGCGCGGGCCGCCTCCCGGACGCGGCGGTCGCCTGTGTCGGCGGCGGCTCCAACGCCATCGGCCTCTTCCACGCCTTCATCCCCGACGCCGAGGTCCGCCTGGTGGGCTGCGAGCCCGCCGGACACGGCGTGGAGACCGGCGAGCACGCGGCGACCCTCACCGCGGGGGAGCCCGGGATCCTGCACGGCTCGCGCTCCTACGTCCTCCAGGACGACGAGGGCCAGATCACCGAGCCGTACTCCATCTCGGCGGGCCTGGACTACCCGGGCATCGGCCCGGAGCACGCGTACCTCAAGGACACCGGACGCGGCGAGTACCGTGCGGTCACCGACGACGCGGCCATGCAGGCCCTGCGCCTGCTGTCCCGTACCGAGGGCATCATCCCGGCCATCGAGAGCGCCCACGCGCTCGCCGGTGCGCTGGAGCTGGGCAAGGAGCTCGGCAAGGACGGGCTGATCCTCATCAACCTGTCCGGCCGCGGCGACAAGGACATGGACACCGCCGCCCGCTACTTCGGGCTCTACGACACCGACGCGACCGTCGAGGCGGACGCCGACAGCGACCGCGCCGAGATCGAGGGGGACGCCAAGTGAGCGGCAACATCGAGCTGTTGAACACCACCCTCGCCGCCGCGAAGGCAGCGGACCGGGCGGCGCTCATCGCCTACCTCCCGGCGGGCTTCCCGACCGTCGACGGCGGCATCGAAGCGGTCAAGGCCGTCATCGCGGGCGGCGCGGACGTCGTCGAGATCGGGCTCCCGCACAGCGACCCGGTCCTCGACGGGCCGGTCATCCAGACCGCCGACGACATCGCCCTGCGCGGCGGTGTCCGGATCGCCGACGTGATGCGCACGGTCCGTGAGGCGTACGAGGCCACCGGCGTCCCGATCCTGGTCATGACGTACTGGAACCCCATCGACCGGTACGGCGTCGAGCGCTTCACCGCCGAGCTGGCCGAGGCCGGCGGCGCCGGGTGCATCCTGCCCGACCTGCCGGTCCAGGAGTCCGCGCTGTGGCGCGAACACGCCGAGAAGCACGGCCTCGCCACCGTCTTCGTCGTCGCCCCCAGCAGCCAGGACGCCCGCCTCGCCACCATCACGGCGGCCGGCAGCGGCTTCGTCTACGCCGCGTCCCTGATGGGCGTCACCGGCACCCGTGCCTCCGTCGGCGCCCAGGCCCAGGACCTGGTGGAGCGCACCCGCGCCACCACCGACCTCCCGGTCTGCGTCGGCCTCGGCGTCTCCAACGCGGCGCAGGCCGCCGAGGTCGCCGGGTTCGCGGACGGCGTGATCGTCGGCTCGGCCTTCGTCAAGGCCATGCTGGACGCCCCCGACGAGGCCGCCGGCCTCGCCGCCGTCCGCTCCCTGGCGGGCGAACTGGCCGAAGGTGTTCGAAAGGGCTGAGCCCTAAAGCACCCGAATAATCACCCGAATGGATGGATTGTGGACCGGGGAGGCGCGATGGTGCCTCCCCGGTTCGTTCCCCGGGTGTGAGCGACAAGATCCCTGAGGGAAACAGAAGCGCGCGCGAGCGCCTGGCCCAGCAGCGCGAGCGGGAGAAGGGGCGCGAGAAGCGCCGCCGGACGCTGATCGTCGCCTCGGCGGTGGTCGGGGTGCTCGCCCTGGCCGCCGTGGTCGGCCTGATCGCGGCCAACGCGGGCAAGGACGACGGCGGCGACACCGCATCCGGCCCCGCCATCGCCCCGTCGGGCGCGACCGGCGAGGACGCCCTGACCCTGCCGGTCGGCGCGGCCGACGCCCCGTCCACCCTCACGATCTGGGAGGACTTCCGCTGCCCCGTCTGCGCCCAGTTCGAGAACGCCTTCCGCGACACCATCAAGGAGCTGGCGGACGACGGGCAGGTCAAGGTGGAGTACCACCTGGCCACCATCATCGACGGCAACCTCGGCGGCACCGGCTCGCTGCGCGCCGCCAACGCCGCCGCCTGCGCCCAGGACACCGGCAAGTTCGCGCCATATCACGACGTCCTCTTCAGCAACCAGCCTCCCGAGCCGGACGACGCCTTCGGCAAGAACAGCCGGCTGATCGAGCTGGCCGGAAAGGTCGAGGGGCTCGACACGCCGGGCTTCCGCAGCTGTGTGGAGGACGGCGAGCACGACAGCTGGGTGAAGAAGTCCGACACGGCGTTCCGCGAGGGCGGCTTCCAGGGGACGCCGACGGTGCTGCTCAACGGGGAGTCCGTCTTCCCGAGCAAGGGCGACGAGCAGATCTCCCCGGAGAATCTGAAGAAGTGGGTCGCCGCGGCCAACAAGGGCAAGAAGCCGGGCACCGCCGACCCGTCCGACCCGTCCGCTCCCTCCGCTCCGGCGGAGGAGTCCTCCGACCCGGCCGTTCCGTCGTCCGCCCCCGGTTCCTGACGGGGGCCCGCACCAGCCAGTGACGCGGCCCTCGTTATCCAGAAGTTGCCGGGTGGCTTGCCGTACCCACCGCCCGGCAAGGTAGCGTCGACCTCGCCATGAACCTTGCCTTCATTCCCAGCCCGTCGACCGGCGTGATCGAGCTCGGCCCGATCCCGCTCCGCGGCTACGCGTTCTGCATCATCATCGGTGTCTTCGTCGCCGTCTGGTTCGGCAACAAGCGCTGGATCGCCCGGGGCGGTAAAGCCGGCACCGTGGCCGACGTCGCCGTCTGGGCGGTGCCCTTCGGGCTCGTCGGCGGCCGGCTCTACCACGTGATCACCGACTACCAGCTGTATTTCAGCGACGGTGAGAACTGGGTCGACGCCTTCAAGATCTGGGAGGGCGGCCTCGGCATCTGGGGCGCCATCGCGTTCGGCGCCGTCGGCGCCTGGATCGCCTGCCGCCGCCGGGGCATCCCGCTGCCCGCCTGGGCCGACGCACTGGCCCCGGGCATCGCCATCGCCCAGGCCATCGGCCGCTGGGGCAACTGGTTCAACCAGGAGCTGTACGGCAAGCCCACCGACCTGCCCTGGGCGCTGGAGATCAGCGACGGCCCGAACCGGGTCGCCGGGACGTACCACCCGACCTTCCTGTACGAGTCGCTGTGGTGCATCGGCGTCGCCCTGCTGGTCGTCTGGGCCGACCGCCGCTTCAAGCTCGGCCACGGGCGGGCGTTCGCGCTGTACGTCGCGGCCTACTGCGCCGGGCGCGGCTGGATCGAGTACATGCGGGTCGACGAGGCCCACCACATCCTGGGCCTCCGCCTGAACGTGTGGACCGCGATCATCGTCTTCGTCCTCGCCGTCGTCTACATCGTGGTCTCCGCGAAGATCCGGCCGGGCCGCGAGGAGATCGTCGAGCCCGACCGCGACGCGGCCCCGGAGAAGGCCCCGGAGAAGAAGGACGGCACCACCGACGGGGACGGCTCCGACGAGGACGGCTCTGCCACGGCGGACGCCGCCGAGAAGAAGGACCCGTTCACGAAGGACCAGCCGGGCGAGTCCGGCAAGGACGCCACCGCCGAGAGCACCGAAGCGGCCGGGGCAGCCGAAGCGGCCGAGAAGAGCTGACCGACCGGCCGCGCCCGGCAGGCGCGGCCACCCCGCACACCTCCCGCTCGCCGGGCGGGCCCGGAATCTCAGGCCCGCCCGGCGAGCGCGATCGTTCTGCGGGCCGACGCCACCACCGCCGCGTCCACGAACCTCCCGTCCGGCAACGCCAGCGCCCCCGCCGCCACCGCCGAGGCCGCGACGATCTCCTCGGCCGCCTCGATCTCCTCGGCCGTCGGCCGGAACGCCCGCTCGATCACCTCCAGCTGCCGCGGGTGGATCGCCGCCCGGCCCAGCATCCCGAGCCCCCGCCCCCGTACGCACGACGTCCACAGCCCGTCCAGATCACGGACGTCCGGGAACACCGACTGGGCGGGCGGCGGAAGGGCCGCCGCCCGGGCCGCCACCACGATCCGGCTGCGCGGCCAGTCGAGCCCGGCGTCCTCCCGTACGCCCAGATCCGCCCGTAGGTCCGCCTCGCCCAGCGCGATGCCGCGTACGGCGGGGTCGGCCGAGGCGATCGAGTACGCGTGCTCGATCGCGAGCGCCGACTCCAGCAGCGGATACAGCGGTACGCCCGGGGCGACGGCCGCCACATGGTGCACCGAGACCGCATGGGTGATCTTCGGCAGCCGGAACGCGGTCAGGCCCGGCAGCTCCGCCAGCGCCCGGATGTCGTCCTCGCCGTGCACCCGGACATGGACCGGCACCGCGTCCGGGGCCGCCGTGACCTGGTCCGCGAGGAGTTCGGCGGTGGCGGAGCGCGCATACTCCTTACGGTCCGGGGCGACGGCGTCCTCCAGGTCGACGATCACCACGTCCGCCCCGCAGCCCAGCGCCTTGGCCACCACCTCCGGCCGGTCCCCGGGAACGTACAGCCAGGTCAGCGGCGGCCGGCCGACGGGCGGCGGCGGGCCCTCCGGCAGCGGCGGGACCGAGGCGGGACGGCCGGTCACAGCGCCCCCTGGTCCCGCAGCGCCGCGATCCGGGTCTCCGAGTGGCCGAGCCCGGCCAGGATCTCGTCGGTGTCCGCGCCGTGCGGGCGGCCCGCCCACCGGATTCCGCCGGGCGTGTCCGAGAGCCGGAAGAGGACGTTCTGCATCCGCAGCGGCCCCAGCTCCGGGTCGTCGACCTCGGTGATGGTGTCCAGCGCCCGGTACTGCGGGTCCTCCATCACCTCCCGTACGTCATGGATCGGCGCCACGGCCGCCTCCGCCTTCTCGAAGCCGTTCAGCACCTCTTCTCGGCTGTGCCGGGAGATCCAGTGCCCGACGGCCCCGTCCAGCTCCTCGGTGTGCTCGGCCCGGGTGGTGCCCGCGCCGAACCAGGGCTCGTCGATCAGGTCCGGGCGGCCGACGAGGCGCATCACCCGCTCGGCGACGGACTGGGCGGAGGTGGAGACCGCGACCCAGTGGCCGTCGGCGGTGCGGTAGGTGTTGCGCGGGGCGTTGTTGCGGGAGCGGTTGCCGGTGCGCGGCTGGACGTAGCCGAGCTGGTCGTACCAGAGCGGCTGCGGGCCCAGCACCGTGAGGATCGGCTCGATGATCGCCAGGTCCACCACCTGCCCCTCGCCGGTCTTCTCCCGCCCCGCGAGCGCGGCCATCACCGCGTACGCCGTCGCCAGCGCCGCGATGGAGTCCGCGAGCCCGAACGGCGGCAGCGTCGGCGGCCCGTCCGGCTCCCCGGTGATCGCGGCGAACCCGCTCATCGCCTCGGCGAGCGTCCCGAAGCCGGGGCGGTGGGCGTACGGCCCGAACTGGCCGAAGCCGGTGACCCGGGCCAGCACCAGACGCGGATTGACGGCGTGCAGCTCCTCGGGGCCCAGACCCCAGCGCTCCAGGGTGCCGGGCCGGAAGTTCTCGACGATGACGTCCGTCTCGGCGGCCAGTTGGAGCAGCACGTCCCGGCCGCCCGGCGCGGACAGGTCGAGGGTGAGGGCGCGCTTGTTGCGGCCGAGCAGCTTCCACCACAGGCCGACCCCGTCCTTGGCGGGCCCGTGCCCGCGCGAAGGGTCCGGCTTACGGGGGTGCTCGACCTTGATCACATCGGCGCCGAAGTCCCCGAGCATGGTGGCCGCGAGCGGCCCGGCGAAGAGGGTGGCCAGGTCGATGACCTTCAGCCCGGTCAGGGGTCCTGCTTCCGTGCTGGTCATGCTGCCTCGATCTCGCTCCGGTAGGGCATGGACGTGGACGCGCCGGGTTTCTGGACGCAGAGCGCGGCGGCCGATGAGGCGAAGGCCAGCGCCTCGGCGACCGGCCGCCCCTCGCCGAGCGCCACGGCCAGCGTCCCGACGAAGGTGTCCCCGGCGCCGGTCGTGTCGACGGCGTTCACCGAGGGGGCCTCGAAGAGCACCGGCTCGCCGCCGCGGGCCGCGTACAGGCAGCCCCTCGCGCCGAGCGTGACGATGACCTCGGGCACCTGCCGCAGCAGGATCTGGGCGGCGGCGTGCGGTTCTGCCTGCCCGGACAGCTCGGCGGCCTCGTGCTCGTTGGGGACCAACAGGTCGATGTGGTCGAGGAGTTCATCGGGCAGGGGCTGTACGGGGGAGGGGGTGAGGATGGTCCGTACGCCCTGGGCGCGGGCCGCGCGGGCGCCCTCGACGACGGCGGACAGCGGGAGTTCGAGCTGCATCAGCAGCAGATCGGCGGCGGCGATCGCCGCGATCTCGCCGGGCCCGAGCGCGGTCACGACCCCGTTGGCGCCGGGGATCACCACGATCGCGTTGGACCCGGTGTCGTCCACCACGATGTGCGCGGTGCCGCTGGGGCCCTCGGCGGTGTGCAGCAGATCGGTGTCCACCCCGGCGTGTTCGAGGCCGTCGCGCAGCAGGGTGCCGTACACGTCGTCGCCGACCGCGCCGATCATCGTCACCTCGCCGCCCGCGCGGGCGGCGGCGACGGCCTGGTTGGCGCCCTTGCCGCCGGGGATCGTCCGGAACTCCCGTCCGGTGACGGTCTCGCCGCGGCCGGGGGCGCGGGCGGTGTAGGCGACGAGGTCCATATTGGTGCTGCCGAGCACCGCGATACGGGTCATGGGCGCAGAGCCTCCTGATGGGTCAGTGCGGCGAGGGTGTCGAACCCGGTCCGGTCGAAGCCGGGTACGGAGGTGGCGAGCCGGTTCTTGAGCGGAGCCGTCCAGTGTTCGGGCAGGGCGTCCGGCCCGCCCGCCAGCAGTCCGGCCAGCGACCCGGCGGTCGCCCCGTTGGAGTCGGTGTCCCAGCCCCCGGAGACCGCGTGGCCGATCGACCGGGTGAAGTCGCCGTCGGCGTGGGTGAGGGCGGCGGCCAGCAGGGCGGCGTTGGGGAGCACGTGCACCCAGTGGTGGGTGTCGGCGTACGCGGCGTGCAGCCGGTCCACGACGACGTCGAAGTCCCCTTCCGTACGGGCGGTTTCGACGCCGAGGCGGACCGCGCGGGCGTAGCGCGAGTGCGGCGGCACCACCCGCAGCCCGGCCGCCAGGCAGCCGTGCACATCGCTCTCGCCGCCCGCCGCCACGGCCAGCGCGGCGGCGGTGAACATCGCGCCGTACACCCCGTTGCCGGTGTGGGTGAGGACCGCGTCCCGGTGCGCCTGGGCGGCGGCCCCGGCCGGGTCGCCGGGGCGGGTCCAGCCGTGCACGTCGGCCCGGATCTGCGCGCCGATCCACTCCCGGAACGGGTTGCGGAAACGGGCGGTCTCCGGGGGCTCGACGCCCGCGAGGAGATTGCCGTACGCGATGCGCTCGGCGGTGAAGGTCCGTCCGGCCGGGAGTTCGTCGAGCCAGAGCCGGGCCAGGTCGGCGGTGGTGAAGGAGCGCCCGTGCCGCTGTAGCAACAGCAGGGTGAGCAGCGGGTAGTTGAGGTCGTCGTCCTCCGGCATGCCGTCGATGTTCTCGGCGAGCGAGGTGGGGGCCGAACGCCGGTTCCAGGGGTGGGCGGCGAGCAGGTCGGCAGGCACCCCGCGCGCGGTGAACCAGGTGGTCAGGGGCCAGTTGCCGGTGGCGCGGGCGAGCGCGCGGATGCCGGTCAGCGGCAGCTTCTCGACCGGCTTGCCGAGGAGACAGCCTGCCGCGCGGCCCAGCCAGGCCGCGTGCAGCCGGTCCCGGCCGGCCGGGAAGGGTGCGTCCACCGGGCCCGGCCAGTGCGGGCAGGCGGCCACGATCCCGTCCAGGTCGGTCGGCTCGTCGGCGGCCAACGGCGATTCGAGCAACGCGAGTTCGTCCAGAAGTTCACCGGCGAGCACCCGCAGCCGGGGCGGTGCGGGCGGCTCGGACGCGCCCGCGCGGTTTGGGGCGGGGGAGCCCCCGGCCGCGTACCACCGCTCCTCGATCTCCCGGGCGTCCCGGCCGTCCTGCGCGGCCTGCCGCAGCTCGTGCCCGACCAGATCCTCCGGCTGCACCCAGGTGAGGCGGACGTTCACCGCGCACCGGCCAGCGCGGTGAACGCGGTCTCGTGGGCCCGGCGGCGCTCCAGATCCCGGGCGAAGACCTCCCGGGCGACCTCGGCCAGGGCCCGGGCGGGCGTGTGCAGGTCCAGCCGGCTCGCCTCCGCGACGGTGGCCGCCCAGTCGGCCGGGATCTCGCCGCCCAGCGCGCCCACGATCGCCCCGCTCATCGTGGCGATGGAGTCGCAGTCCCGGCCGTAGTTCACCGAACCGAGCACCGTACGCCGGTAGTCGCCGCCCCCGACCAACAACATCCCCAGGGCGATGGGGAGTTCCTCGATGGCGTGCAGCCGGGAGGGGCGGCGTGCGCCGAGCGAGGGGCTCCGGTAGTCGGGGCCCACCGTGTCGAAGGGCTCCACCGCTGCCCGCAGCGGGGCGAGCGCGGGCGCGAAGTCGTCGTGACGCACGGCCACTTCGCAGACCGCCTCGATCGCGGAGCGGGTGCCGTCCTTCGCCAGGGCGAGCGCGGCGTCGATCACCGTGCCGGGGGTGGCGCCCGGGCGGCAGGCGGCGGCGACGGCGGCCGCGAAGACCCCGGCGGCCTCCCGCCCGTACGAGGACTGGTGGGGAGCCGCGACCTCCAGCGCCTCGGCGTACGCGGCCTCCGGATGACCGGCGTTGACCAGGCCGACCGGGGCCATGTACATCGCCGCCCCGCAGTTGACGATGTTGCCCGCACCGGCCTCGCGCGGGTCGATGTGCCCGTAGTGCAGCCGGGCCACGATCCACTTCTCCGCCAGGAAGATCCGCTGGAGCGGCAGCGCCTCGGCCTCCAGCTCCGGGATCCAGCGCGGGGAGAGCAGATCCGGGACGAGATGGTCCGCGACGGCGTACGCGTCGAGGTGGTCGCGGACCTTCTCGTAGACCCGGATCAGCGCGTGGGTCATCAGGGTGTCGTCGGTGACGTGCCCGTCGCCCTTGTGGTACGGCGCGATGGGGCGCGCGGTGCGCCAGTCCTCGCCGTACCAGGGGCCGACGATCCCGGTCACCCGGCCGCCGTGGCGCTCGGTGATCTGCTCGGGGGTCCAGCCCTCGACCGGGCCGCCGAGCGCGTCGCCGACGGCGGCTCCGACGAGGGCCCGGGTGATGCGGTCATCGAGTCCGGGCGTGCTGGGGGAGAGGGGTGGTGCCGAGGGGGCGGGCGCGGGAGCGGCTTCCGTGGTCGGCGTGGTCGATGTGGCCGTCGTGGGCGTCATGTCGGAATTGTCCACCCGGGGTGGCCGGTTCCGTGGCTGCCAGCAGCCCGGCGAGTTCGATCAGGTCCGTGCCCGCGAGCCGGGGCAGCGCACAGCCCGCGAGCGTGCGGCAGGCCTCGCGCCAGCCCGCCGGTACGGCGGTGATCGAGCCGATCGCCCCGGTCAGCGCCCCGGCGAGGGCGGGTGCGGAGTCCGCGACCCGGGAGAGGCAGGCGGCGGCCGGGATCGCCTGGGCGATCTCGCCCCGGGCGGCGGTGGTGAGGGCCAGCGCGACCGGTACGGTCTCCGCCGCCGCGATCCCGTAGCTGTAGACGTGATCCACGATCTGGTGTTCCAGCACCGGGACCAGGGCGAACGCCCCGGCCGGTTCGTCCGCGAACTCCCGGGCCAGGCGGACCGCGTGCGCGGCGTTGCGGGCGATCTCGGTGCCCTCGGGGAGCTCGTCCAGGGCGGCGTTCACCACGGTGTCGACGTCCGCCCCGGCCAGCGCCACGGCGATGGCGGCCGCCATCGCCCGCGCCCCGTGCACCCCGTCGCCGTCCTGGGTGTAGCGGGCGTCGAACTCGGCGAGCGCGGCGGCTTCCTCCGGGTCGCCCGGGTGGACCACGGCGAGCACGGCGGCCCGCACGCACGCGGCGTCGTCGAAGTAGTGCGGGTTGTCGTGCCCGCTGGCGGGCGGCCGCAGCCCGGCGGCCAGATTGCCGAGCCCGGCCCGTACCGAGATGCGGGCCCGCAGCGGGAGCACCGCTGCCTCGACCTCGGGGGCCCGGGCGCTGGCGGCGGCGACGGTGGCGGCGAGTGCGTTCCAGGCCCGGTCGACCGCGTCCCGCATCCGCCGGCCGGGGGTCAGGCCCACCGCGTCGTCGGCCGCCGCCAGCACCGTACGGGCGGCGAACGCGGCCCACTCGGCGTCGTCGGACGGGCCGAGCCGCAGCGGCTCCGGCGGCTGGTTGAGGGCGATGGGCACCGGGAGCGTGGTGGTGGCGTTCTGCTCGGCGAAGGTGTCCAGCTCCCGGGTGAGCCGCCGGGTCCACTCGGGCATCCGGGCCGCCCGGTGCCGGGCGGCGGGCCACCCGGCGGCGTCGCCGGAGGCGAGCCCGAGCAGCAGCCCCTCGATCCGGGCGCGGCGGGAGGGATCGGGGGAGTGGGCGCCGGGGGCGGTCGTCGCCCCGGCGGTATCGCGGCCGGTCGTCGTCGCCGGGCCCGACCGTGTTCCGGTCGACTCGCGGGCGGTCGTCGCCGGGGTTCCCGCGGTTGCTCGGGGTGGGGTGGTGATGGCCGGCCCGGTCCCGGGCGCTTCACCTGCGGTCGTTTCGGGGCTCGATCGCGTTTCCGGGCCTGACCGTGTTCCGGTCGACTCGCGGGCGGTCGTCGCCGGGGTTCCCGCGGTTGCTCCGGGTGGGGCGGTCATGGCCGGCCCAGCCTCGGGCGCTTCACCTGCGGTCGTCGCCGGGCCCGACCGCGTTTCCCGGCCCGACCGCGTCCCGGCGGCATCGCGGCCGGTCGTCGTCGCCGGGGTTCCCGCGGCTGCTCGGGGTGGGGCGGTCATGGTCGGCCCGGTCCCGGGCGCTTCACCTGCGGTCGTTTCGGGGCTCGATCGCGTTTCCGGGCTCGACCGCGTTCCGGTCGACGCGCGGGCGGTCGTCCTCGCCGGGGCGTCTCCGGCTGCTCGGCCTCCCGTCGTCCTCGCCGGGGCGTCTCCGGCCGCTCGGGCTTCCGTCATTGTCGCCGGAGCGCCCCCAGCCGCTCGGTCTCCCGTCCTCGCCGGAGCGCCCCCGGCCGCTCGGCCTCCCGTCGTCATCGCTGCTCCTCCCGTACGGGCTCGAAGGAAGCCGCCACCGACGCCATGTCCCGTACGGCCGAGGGCTCGCGACCGCCGCCCCGCTCCGGCGGAGCCCCCGTCGGCGAGGCCGCTCCCGGGTCGTCCGGTGTCAGCAGTTCCGCGATGTCCAGCACGTGGTAGCCGCGCATCGAGGGCAGGCAGCTGCCCCGGACCGGGCCGATCGCGCCCGCCCAGTCCGACGGGATGGCGCTCTCCCCGTTCAGCGCGCCGGCCAGCGCGCCCGCCACCGCCGCCGTCGTGTCCGCGTCGCGGCCCATGTTGACGGCCGTGAGCACCGCCGTCCGGAAGTCCCCGCGCGCCGCCGTGAACGCCCCGAACGCCAGGCCCACCGCCTCCGGCGCGAGGTCCGTCCACGGGTAGCCGGCGATCACCACCGCCGAGCGCACCGCCCGCTCCATCGTGAGCCGGTCGGAGTAGGGCCGCTGGGCCGCCGCCACCGCCCGGCGCAGCGACCGGGCGGTCCAGGAGTCCATCGGGACCACCGAGAGCGCGGCCGCGATCACCGAGGCCAGGCCCGAGCCGACCATGGCCGCCGCGACCCCGGCCGCCACCGCCTGGCCCCCGTAGATCCCCTCGCCCTCGTGGCTGACCCGGCCGTCCACCGCGACCAGCCGGGCCGCCTCGGCGGGGCGGCCCGCCGCGAACACCCCGAAGGGGGCCGCCCGCATGGCGAGCCCGTCGCTCCAGGCGTGCCGGTGCTGGGCCGAGATCGGCGCCGCCAGGCCCCGGCGCAGGTTCTCCAGGGTGCCGCGCTCGCTGAACCCGGCCCCCCGGAACGGGCCCTCGTCCAGATCGGCGATCCAGTGGTGCCAGGCCCGCTCCACATGGGAGACGTCGAGCGCGGAGCCGTGCCGGGCCAGCAGCAGCCCGGAGAAGATCGCGTACTCCGTGTCGTCGGTGCCCGCCGGGTCATCGCTCACGAAGCCCTCGATCCGCCCCCAGCGGCGGCGAATCTCGGAGGGCCGCAGGTTCTCCGCCGGGGCGCCGAGCGCGTCCCCGACCGCCAGTCCCAGCAGCGCACCCCTGGCCCGGTCATTGCCGACGGCCGTGTTCATCGCGTCGCCCTTCCGCTCGTCCGGCGAGTCCGTTTCCGGGCCCTGTGCGTATCTGTGCCACGCGGAGAGCGGTCGAAGGCGGGAACGGGCCGTAAAAGGGCCACTCGGATGACCCCGGCCGGATAGCTGAGGCTGGCCTTTCTTCGCAGGTCAGAGGGGTGGTAAGCCAGGCCTGCCTTGCTGGCGGCGGTCGCCCGACCGGCGTACTTTGGACTTTGTCGAAAGTTGTACTCACCGGGGAGAAGCACGTCGTGGCCATCATCGAGACCGAAGCCGTCCTGCACGAGGCGCACCGGGACAACCACACCCACCGGGATGTGAACGGCGGCTGGCTGCGCCCCGCCGTCTTCGGCGCGATGGACGGCCTGGTCTCCAACCTCGCCCTGATGACCGGTGTCGCCGGCGGCGCCGTCTCCCAGCAGGCCATCGTGATCACCGGCCTGGCCGGGCTCGCGGCCGGGGCCTTCTCCATGGCGGCGGGTGAATACACCTCCGTCGCCTCGCAGCGCGAACTGGTCGAGGCCGAGCTCGACGTCGAGCGCCGAGAACTCCGTAAGCACCCCAAGGACGAGATGGCGGAGCTGGCCGCGCTCTACGAGTCCCGGGGCGTGGACGCCCCGCTGGCCCACGAGGTCGCCCGGCAGCTGTCGCGCGACCCGGAGCAGGCGCTGGAGATCCACGCCCGCGAGGAGCTCGGCATCGACCCGGGCGATCTGCCCTCGCCGCTGGTGGCCGCCGTCTCCTCGTTCGGCGCGTTCGCGCTCGGCGCCCTGCTGCCCGTCCTGCCCTACCTCCTCGGCGCGAGCGCCCTGTGGCCCTCGGTGCTCCTCGCGCTCATCGGCCTCTTCGGCTGCGGCGCGGTGGTGGCCCGGGTGACGGCGCGCAGCTGGTGGTTCAGCGGGCTGCGGCAGCTCGCCCTCGGCGGTGCGGCGGCGGCGCTGACGTACGGACTGGGCACCCTGTTCGGGGTGGCGGTCGGCTGACTCCGGCGCGGCCCGGCGCGGGCGGCCCGGCGTACGGCGTAACCGGGTCGCCCGAACGGCGCAATCACCCGGCAACCCGTGTGACGTACGTCCTTGCGACGCCCACTGGGCGGATCGGGCCCCACAGCCGTAAAATGAGACTCTATGCAGGGCTACACATAAGTAGCCGTTACTCGGCGGTTTCGTTTCCTTTGCCGCCGGGCATGAGCCGTAGACACCGCAGGCAACGACGCCTGCTCTCTGCGGGTCCCCCGGGCGCCGATCCTCCGACAGCGACCCACCCCCTGGTCACCCCGGTCACTTCTGGTCACCCAGTCACTTCCGGTCACCACGGTGTCCGTATGTTGGAACAAGTCTTCCGCTTCTTGAGAAGCGCCCCATCATGTAACCTGCACGAAATTTCGCAGAGGGCCAACGTCGTCCCTCGGCACCGCAAATGCCACGACGACGACGGGAGAGCCGATGCGTATCGACGCCTGGTCGCCCATGGACGGTCGCCCCGCCCAGCAGGGGATGTACGACCCCCGTAACGAGCACGACGCCTGTGGCGTCGGGTTCGTGGCCACTCTGACCGGTGTGGCCAGCCATGAGCTGGTCGAGCAGGCGCTGACCGTGCTGCGCAACCTCGAACACCGCGGCGCCACCGGCTCCGAGCCCGACTCCGGCGACGGCGCCGGCATTCTCTGCCAGGTCCCGGACGCCTTCCTGCGGGCCGAGACCCCTTTTGAGCTTCCCGAGGCCGGTGCGTATGCCGTGGGCATCGCCTTCCTCCCCGCGGACGACTCCACCGAGGCCGTCCGCACGATCGAGAAGATCGCCACCCAGGAGGGCCTGAAGGTCCTCGGCTGGCGCGACGTCCCGGTCACCCCCGCACTTCTCGGCAACGGCGCCCGCGCCACCATGCCCGAGTTCCGCCAGGTCTTCGTCGCCGACGGCGAGTCCACCGGCATCGTCCTGGACCGCAAGGCGTTCGTCCTGCGCAAGCGTGCCGAGCGTGAGGCCGGGGTGTACTTCCCCTCGCTCTCCGCCCGCACCATCGTTTACAAGGGCATGCTCACCACCGGGCAGCTGGAGCCGTTCTTCCCGGACCTCTCCGACCGCCGCTTCGCCTCCACGGTCGCGCTGGTCCACTCCCGCTTCTCCACCAACACCTTCCCGAGCTGGCCGCTGGCCCACCCGTACCGCTTCGTCGCGCACAACGGCGAGATCAACACGGTCAAGGGCAACCGCAACTGGATGAAGGCCCGCGAGTCCCAGCTCGCCTCCGAGCTCTTCGGCCAGGCGCAGCTCGACCGGATCTTCCCCGTCTGCACCCCGGACGCCTCGGACTCGGCCTCCTTCGACGAGGTCCTGGAGCTGCTCCACCTCGGCGGGCGCTCGCTGCCGCACTCGGTGCTGATGATGGTCCCCGAGGCGTGGGAGAACCACGACTCGATGGACCCGGCCCGGCGCGCCTTTTACCAGTACCACGCCACGATGATGGAGCCCTGGGACGGCCCGGCCTGCGTCACCTTCACCGACGGCGTCCAGGTCGGCGCGGTCCTCGACCGCAACGGTCTGCGCCCCGGCCGCTACTGGGTCACCGACGACGGCCTCGTCGTGCTCTCCTCCGAGGTCGGCGTCCTGGACATCGACCCGGCGAAGGTCGTCCGCAAGGGTCGCCTCCAGCCCGGCAAGATGTTCCTCGTCGACACCGCCGAGCACCGCATCATCGAGGACGACGAGATCAAGGCGTCCCTCGCCGCCGAGCAGCCCTACCAGGAGTGGCTGGAGACCGGCGAGATCGGCCTCGGCGACCTGCCCGAGCGCGAGCACATCGTGCACACCCACGCCTCGGTCACCCGCCGCCAGCAGACCTTCGGCTACACCGAGGAAGAGCTCCGCGTCATCCTCGCGCCGATGGCCCGCACCGCCGGCGAGCCGCTCGGCTCCATGGGCACCGACTCGCCGATCGCCGCGCTCTCCGAGCGCCCCCGGCTGCTCTTCGACTACTTCACCCAGCTCTTCGCCCAGGTCACCAACCCGCCGCTGGACGCCATCCGCGAGGAGCTCGTCACCTCGCTGCGCTCCTCGCTCGGCCCCCAGGGCAACATCCTGGAGCCGACCGCCGCCGCGTGTCGCAGCGTCACACTGCCCTTCCCGGTGATCGACAACGACGAGCTCGCCAAGCTGATACACATCAACGCCGACGGCGACATGCCGGGCATGAAGGCCGCCACGCTGGCCGGTCTCTACCGGGTCGGCGGCGGCGGCGAGGCGCTGGCCGCGCGGATCGAGGAGATCAGCGCCGAGGTCGACGCCGCCATAGAGGACGGCGCCCGCCTGATCGTCCTCTCCGACCGGCACTCCGACGCCGAGCACGCGCCGATCCCGTCGCTGCTGCTCACCTCGGCCGTCCACCACCACCTCATCCGCACCAAGCAGCGCACCCAGGTGGGCCTGCTGGTCGAGGCCGGGGACGTCCGCGAGGTCCACCACGTCGCGCTGCTCATCGGCTACGGCGCCGCCGCCGTCAACCCGTACCTCGCGATGGAGTCCGTCGAGGACCTGGTCCGCGCCGGCACCTTCATCGAGAACATCGAGGCCGAGCAGGCCATCCGGAACCTGATCTACGCGCTCGGCAAGGGCGTCCTGAAGGTCATGTCCAAGATGGGCATCTCGACGGTCGCCTCCTACCGGGGCGCTCAGGTCTTCGAGGCCGTCGGCCTCGACGAGGCCTTCGTCACGACGTACTTCAACGGCACCGCCACCAAGATCGGCGGCGCCGGCCTCGACGTCATCGCCAAGGAGGTCGCCGCCCGGCACACCAAGGCGTACCCCGCATCCGGCATCGCGGCCTCGCACCGCGCGCTGGAGATCGGCGGCGAGTACCAGTGGCGTCGCGAGGGCGAACCGCACCTGTTCGACCCGGAGACGGTCTTCCGCCTCCAGCACGCCACCCGCAACCGGCGCTACGACATCTTCAAGCAGTACACGGAGCGGGTGAACGAGCAGTCCGAGCGCCTCATGACGCTCCGCGGCCTCTTCGGCTTCGACTCCGGCCGCGAGCCGATCTCCCTCGACGAGGTCGAGCCCGCCTCCGAGATCGTCAAGCGCTTCTCCACCGGCGCCATGTCCTACGGCTCGATCTCCCGCGAGGCGCACGAGACGCTCGCCATCGCGATGAACCAGCTCGGCGGCAAGTCCAACACCGGCGAGGGCGGCGAGGACCCCGACCGCCTCTACGACCCGGCGCGCCGCTCCTCCATCAAGCAGGTCGCCTCCGGCCGCTTCGGTGTGACCAGCGAATACCTGGTCAACGCGGACGACATCCAGATCAAGATGGCCCAGGGCGCCAAGCCCGGCGAGGGCGGCCAGCTGCCCGGCCACAAGGTCTACCCGTGGGTCGCCAAGACGCGTCACTCGACGCCCGGCGTCGGCCTCATCTCGCCGCCGCCGCACCACGACATCTACTCCATCGAAGACCTCGCCCAGCTGATCCACGACCTGAAGAACGCGAACCCGCAGGCGCGGATCCACGTGAAGCTGGTCTCCGAGGTCGGCGTCGGCACGGTCGCCGCCGGTGTCTCCAAGGCCCACGCGGACGTCGTCCTCATCTCCGGCCACGACGGCGGAACGGGCGCGTCCCCGCTCACCTCGCTCAAGCACGCGGGCGGCCCCTGGGAGCTCGGCCTCGCCGAGACCCAGCAGACCCTGCTGCTCAACGGCCTGCGCGACCGCATCGTCGTACAGACCGACGGCCAGCTCAAGACCGGCCGCGACGTCGTCATCGCCGCACTCCTCGGCGCCGAGGAGTTCGGTTTCGCGACCGCGCCGCTCGTCGTCTCCGGCTGCGTCATGATGCGCGTCTGCCACCTGGACACCTGCCCGGTCGGCATCGCCACCCAGAACCCGGTCCTGCGCGACCGGTTCTCCGGCAAGGCCGAGTACATCGTCAACTTCTTCGAGTTCATCGCCGAAGAGGTCCGCGAGATCCTCGCCGAGCTGGGCTTCCGCACCATCGAGGAGGCCGTCGGCCACGCCGAACTCCTCGACACCGACCGCGCGATCACCCACTGGAAGGCGCAGGGCCTGAACCTCGCCCCGCTCTTCCACGTCCCCGAGCTGCCCGAGGGCGCGGTCCGCCACCGCATCGTCGAGCAGGACCACGGACTGACGAAGGCGCTCGACAACCAGCTGATCAAGCTGGCCGCCGACGCCCTCAACGCGGAGAGCCCCGAGGCCGCCCAGCCGGTCCGCGCCCAGGTCGCGATCCGCAACATCAACCGGACCGTCGGCACGATGCTCGGCCACGAGGTGACCAAGAAGTTCGGTGGTGCGGGCCTGCCCGAGAACACCATCGACATCACCTTCACCGGCTCGGCCGGCCAGTCCTTCGGCGCGTTCCTGCCGCGCGGGGTCACCCTGCGCCTGGAGGGCGACGCCAACGACTACGTCGGCAAGGGCCTCTCCGGCGGCCGGGTCGTCGTCCGTCCCGACCGGGGCGCCGACCACCTCGCCGAGTACTCCACCATCGCCGGCAACACCATCGGCTACGGAGCCACCGGCGGCGAGGTCTTCCTGCGCGGCCGCACCGGCGAACGCTTCTGCGTCCGCAACTCCGGTGCGCTGGTCGTCTCCGAAGGCGTCGGCGACCACGGCTGCGAGTACATGACCGGCGGCCAGGCCGTCGTCCTCGGCGAGACCGGCCGCAACTTCGCCGCCGGCATGTCGGGCGGCGTCGCGTACGTCATCGACCTGAACCGCGACGACGTCAACGTCGGCAACCTCGGCGCGGTCGAGGAGCTGGACGACACCGACCGGCAGTGGCTGCACGACGTCGTGCGCCGCCACCAGGAGGAGACCGGCTCCACCGTCGCCGAGAAGCTCCTCTCCGAGTGGGACACCGCGGTGACCCGCTTCAGCAAGATCATCCCGTCCACGTACAAGGCAGTGCTCGCCGCCAAGGACGCCGCTGAGCTCGCCGGTCTCTCCGAGCAGGAGACCACCGAGAAGATGATGGAGGCGGCGACCCATGGCTGACCCCAAGGGCTTCCTGACCACCGGACGCGAGGTCGCCCAGACCCGCCCCGTGGCCGAGCGCGTCAAGGACTGGAACGAGGTCTACGTTCCGGGCTCGCTGCTCCCGATCATCAGCAAGCAGGCCGGCCGCTGCATGGACTGCGGCATCCCGTTCTGCCACAACGGCTGTCCGCTCGGAAACCTCATCCCCGAGTGGAACGACTACGCCTACCGCGAGGACTGGACCGCCGCCTCCGAGCGGCTCCACGCCACGAACAACTTCCCGGAGTTCACCGGGCGGCTGTGCCCGGCCCCCTGCGAGTCGGCGTGCGTCCTCGGCATCAACCAGCCCGCCGTCACCATCAAGAACGTCGAAGTCTCCATCATCGACAAGGCATGGGAGAGCGGCGACGTCACCCCGCAGCCGCCCGAGCGCCTCTCCGGCAAGACCGTCGCGGTCATCGGCTCGGGCCCGGCGGGACTCGCCGCCGCCCAGCAGCTGACCCGGGCCGGCCACACCGTCGCCGTCTACGAGCGCGCGGACCGCATCGGGGGGCTCCTCCGCTACGGCATCCCCGAGTTCAAGATGGAGAAGTCGCACATCAACCGCCGCATCGAGCAGATGCGCCTGGAAGGCACCAAGTTCCGTACGGAGGTGGAGATCGGCAAGGACATCGACGCCGCGAAGCTCCGCCGCCGCTACGACGCGGTCGTCATCGCGGCCGGTGCCACCGTCTCCCGCGACCTGCCGGTCCCCGGCCGTGAGCTGGGCGGCATCCACTTCGCGATGGAGTATCTGCCGCTCGCCAACAAGGTGCAGGAGGGCGACCTCACCGTCGCCCCGATCCACGCCGGCGGCAAGCACGTCGTCGTCATCGGCGGCGGCGACACCGGCGCCGACTGCGTGGGCACCGCCCACCGCCAGGGCGCGGCCTCCGTCACCCAGCTGGAGATCATGCCGAAGCCCGGCGAGGACCGGAACGCCAACCAGCCCTGGCCGACCTTCCCGATGCTCTACAAGGTCACCTCCGCGCACGAGGAGGGCGGCGAGCGGGTCTACTCCGTCTCCACCACCCACTTCGAGGGCGACGAGGACGGAAACGTCGCGGCCCTCCACCTGGTCGAGGTCGAGTTCAAGGACGGTAAGCTGGAGCAGAAGCCCGGCACGGAGCGGCGCATCCCCGCGCAGCTCGTCACCCTCGCCATGGGCTTCACCGGAACCGACCAGTCCAACGGTCTGGTCCAGCAGTTCGGCCTGGAGCTCGACGCACGGGGCAATGTCGCCCGCGACGAGAACTACGCGACCAACGTCGACGGCGTCTATGTCGCCGGTGACGCGGGACGCGGCCAGTCGCTGATCGTGTGGGCCATCGCCGAGGGCCGCTCCGCCGCCCGCGGAGTGGACCGCTTCCTGACCGGGACCAGCGCCCTGCACGCGCCGATCCGCCCGACGGACCGGTCCCTGCTGGTCTGAGCACCACCCGGGTTCCCCCTGGGCCACGCGGCCCGGGGGCACCCCCTTGATACGTCCCGTACAACGGCGTACGGAACTGAACGCGGCGCCTGCCTGTCCCCGACCGGACACCAGCGGGCGCCGTGGCGCGTCCGGGGCCGGTTCCGCCCCGGGCGGCTCAGCCGCCCAGTTGGACCGCGCCGCCCGTCAGCTCCGTGGTCTTCACCACCACCGCCACCGCGAACAGCCCCAGCAGCACCACCCCGCCGCCGAGCTGCACCGGCCAGGTCCGCAGCCTCGCCGGTGCGAAGGCGAGCCCGTACGTCACCAGCGCCCCGGTCAGCAGCCCGCCCAGGTGCCCCTGCCACGAGGTGAACGCGGCCGAGATCAGCATCCAGAGCAGGAACCCGGCCATGAAGCGGTTGACCGCCGCCATGTCACCGCCGAGCCGCCGGTGGATGACCCAGTAGGCGGCGGCGAGACCGAAGACCGCACCGGAGGCGCCGACCGTCGAGGTGTCCGGGGCCACCAGGTACACCAGGACCGAACCGCCCACCGCCGCCAGCAGGTACAGCGCCAGATAGCGGGCCCGGCCGAGCTGCCCCTCCACCGCCCGGCCGATGTTCCACAGCGCGAACATGTTGAACACCAGGTGCATCACCCCGAACGAGGCGTCCGGCGGAAGGTGCAGGAACGCCCCGGTCACCAGCCGGTACCACTCGCCGTCCGCGATGCCCGTCAGCTCGTACCCGGGAACCGTGTCACCCCGGTAGTAGTACTGCTCACCGTCCGGCCCGGTCAGCGCCGCCCCGAGCACCGCGAACCGGTCCACGATCTCCGGCCGCACCACCTCGCCGAGGTAGACGAGCACATTGAGCGCCATCAGGACGTACGTCACCAGCGGCGCCGTCGCCCGGGACACCGCACCGCCGAAGACCGTACGGGCCTGCCGCACCGAGCGCTGCCCCTCCTTCACGCACTCCACGCAGTGGTGACCGACGGCCGCCTCCCGCATGCAGTCCGGGCAGATAGAGCGGTCGCAACGGGTGCAGCGGACGTACGTCTCGTAGGACGGGTGGCGATAACACGAGGTGGCGGCGGCCTCCATGGCCGGCTCCTTCACTGGGGATGTGCAACAGGGCCGGTGGGGGCGGCGGCGATCAAGATAGCGAACCGGTGCGACGGGCCGTGTGCCCGGGGCCCGGCGGTGGCCTACGCTCGAGGTCCGCAGAGCGCAGAACTCCGCAGAGCGCAGAACGGGGGGCCGTCATGAACGGCTTGAACACGGCCGCCGCCGCGAGACCGGCCATCAGCCTGACCAAGGTGCAGCAGGTGGCCCCCGACCTCGTCAGCCTCTACAAGAGCGCGGAGGCCTCGCTGGAGAAGCACGGGATGCGGGGCCGCCGCGCGGCGGTCTATCTGGTGCTCGACTACTCCGGTTCGATGAGCGGGTACTACCGGGACGGCAGCGTCCAGGCGCTGGCGGAGCGGGTGTTGGGGCTGTCGGCGCATCTCGACGACGACGGCCGGGTGCCGGTCGTCTTCTTCTCCACCGACATCGACGGGTTCGCCGACATCGGCCTGGACAACCACCGCGGCCTCATCGACAAGATCGTGGCGAATCTCGGGCACATGGGCAGGACCAACTACCACGTGGCGATGGACGCGGTGATCGACCACTACCTGGAGAGCGGCGCCACCGACCCCGCCCTGGTCGTCTTCCAGACCGACGGCGGGCCGAGCAGCAAACTCGCCGCCGAACGCTACGTCTGCAAGGCCGCACGGCTGCCCCTGTTCTGGCAGTTCGTCGGCTTCGGCAACACCCGCAGCAGCCAGTTCGACTTCCTGCGCAAGCTCGACGAGCTGGCCGTCCCGGCCAAGCGGACCGTCGACAACGCCGGGTACTTCCACGCGGGAGCGGACCCCCGGAAGGTCCCGGACTCCGTCCTGTACGACCGGCTCGTCGCCGAGTTCCCGCTCTGGCTGGCCGCCGCCGAGGCACAGGGGATCGTCCGATGACCGCCCGGACCCTGCGCGTCCTGCGCGCCGCCGACCGCGCCCCCGTCCCCTGGAAGAACGGCGGCGGGACCGTCCGGGAGATCGCCACCGGCCCCGGGGGCGCGGGGGCCGACGCCTTCGACTGGCGGGTGAGCCTGGCGGACGTCACCGCCGACGGGCCGTTCTCCGCCTTCCCGGGCGTGGACCGCATCCTGACCGTGGTCGAGGGCGCGGGCATGGACCTCGTCGTCGGCGGCGAGCACCACATCGTCGACGAACCGCTGTGGCCGCACGGCTTCCCCGGCGACCTGCCCACCGAGGGCTTCCTGCTGGGCGGCCCGGTCGTCAATCTCAACGTCATGTACCGCAGGGCCCGTACGCGGGCGGAGACCGCCGTCCTGTGCGGCACGGTCCGCCTGCTGCCGCCGGAGGGCGGCGCGGTGCTGGCCGTCTCCCTGGACGACGGCGCGGAGCTGGAGGGCACGGACATCCGCCTGGACCGCTACGACGCGGTGCTGGCGGCCGGGGCGTCGCCCGGTGTCCTGCGGACGATGGGCCAGGCGGCGCTGATCACGTTCTCGGCGGTGTGACCGTCCGGCCGGGGGTGTGATCGTCCGGCCGGAGGTGAGGAAAATACTCGGCTGACGGGTTCCCCGCCCCGGGATACGGTCACCCGCATGCCCGAACACGCAGTGATCCGCCGTTATGCCGCCGCGGACGAGCGCGCCTCGATGGACGTCTGGTCCCGGGCCGGCCGTACGGCCCATCCCTTCATCCCCGGCGAGGGCGAGGGCGAGGGTGAGCGCGCACGCGCGATGCGCGAGGTCTATCTCGTCCACGCCGAGAACTGGGTCGCCGAGTCGAACGGCCGGGTGGTGGCGCTCCTGGGCCTCCTGGACGCCGAGATCGGCGGCCTCTTCGTGGCTCCGGAGGAGCAGGGCACGGGGGTGGGCCGGCGTCTCGTCGAGCACGCGGCGGCGCTGCACGGCGCCCTGACCCTCGAGGTGTACGAGAAGAACACGCAGGCCCGTGGCTTCTACGCCCGGATGGGCTTCGTGGAGGAGAGCCGCCGCGTCGACGAGGAGTACGACGAGGTCATGCTCAAGCTGGTCCGGCCGGCCGGGGCTGACTCCATCCCGGGGCCTGCCCGCCTGTCGTGACCGAATACCGACAGGAGATGTCGGGTATCCGGTGTTCCATGGCGCCCATGACGTCTTCACCGCCTTCATCGCCCGCGCCCGCGTCCGCGCCCGTCTCCTGGGACGGCTTCGCCGCCGCCGAACCCGACTTCGCCGACACGGTGCAACGACGCTTCCGGCTCTACAAGCACCATGTCCTGGCCACCCTGCGGAAGGACGGCTCGCCCCGGGTCACCGGCCTGGAGGCCGACTTCCGCTTCGGCGAGCTGCTGCTCGGCATGATGCCGAACTCCCTCAAGGCCCTGGACCTGCGGCGCGATCCGCGCTTCGCGCTCCACGCCAACCCGGGCCCCGACGCCGAGATGAACGACGGCGACGTCCGTGTCAGCGGCCGGGCCGTGGAGATCACCGAACCGGAGCTGATCGCCCGCTTCATCGAGGAAGCGACCCCTCCCGAGCCCTTCTACCTCTTCCGCGCCGAGCTGACCGAGGTGGTCCGTATCGGGCTCGACGGCGATGAACTGGTCATCCGGTCCTGGCGGCCGGGGCAGCCGCTGCGCACCGTGCGCCGGAAGTGACGACGCCCCGGGGGCCGAGGCGCCCTCGGCCCCCGGGCGCTCACCCCGCCAGCACGCGTTCCCGGCAGGCGGACGGCGTCCCCCAGGCGTCCCGCAGCGGCCGGGCCCGGCGCAGCCACCACGCCAGGTCCAGCTCCTCGGTGTAGCCCACCGCGCCGTGCGACTGGAGCGCGGTGCGGGCCGCCGCGTACCCCGCCTCGCCCGCCGTCACCTTCGCCGCCGCGACCGCCGCCCCGGCCCCGGCCGACCCCTCGGCCAGCTCCACCGCCGCCCCGTACAGCAGCGGGCGCGCGAACTCCAGGCCGAGCAGGGTGTCCGCCAGCCGGTGCTTGACCGCCTGGAACGACCCGACGGGCACCCCGAACTGGGTGCGCTGCTTCACATACGCCACCGTCGCCCGCAGCAGCTCCTCCCCGCAGCCCAGCGCCAGGGCCGCCGTGGCGAAGGACGCCGCGTCGCCCGCCGCCCGGGCCGCCGCTCGTACCGGCCGGCCGGCCGCGACCACCTCGCCGCCCGGCTCCGGCCGGAACAGCCGCCGCGCCGGATCCGCCGAGGCCGTCGACGGACCGGGCCCCGGTGCCAGCCGTAGTTCGTCGCCGGTCACCGTGAACACCGCGTCCGCCGCGTCCGCGTCCAGGGCGTAGGGCCCGTGCCCCTCCAGGACCAGGGACACCACCGCCGTACCCGACGCGATCCTCGGCAGCCACTCCTCGGCCACCGGGCCGCCCGCCCCGCCCAGCAGCACCCCCGCCGCCAGGGTCTCCGCCACCGGACCGGGCACCGCGTGCCGCCCCAGCTCCACGCAGGCGACGGCCAGCTCCACGGGGAGCGGTCCGAGACCCCCGTACGCCTCCGGGACCGCGAGCGCGAACACCCCCGCGTCCGCGAGCCGCCCCCACAGGGCCCGCCCCGGCCCGTGATCCCCGGCGGCCCACGCCCGCAGCACCGACGGCGTACCGGCCGCCGTCAGCATCCCGTCCAGGGAACGCCCGAACTCCCGCTGCTCGTCGTCCAGGAGGAAACGCATCAGCGCCGTCCCTTCGGCAGGCCGAGCAGCCGCTCGGCGATGATGTCGCGCTGGATCTCGTTCGTCCCGGCGTAGATCGGACCGGCGAGTGCGAAGACGTACCCCTCCGCCCACGCGCCGTCCGCCCGCTCCGCGTCCGGGCCCAGCAGGTCGAGCGCCGTCTCGTGCAGCGCGATGTCGTAACGCGACCAGAACACCTTGTTCAGGCTGGACTCCGGCCCCAGCGACGCCCCCGCCGCGAACCGGGCCGCGGAGGCGGCCGTGAACAGCCGGTACGCCCGCGCGCCGATCACCGCGTCCGCCACCCGGTCCCGCAGCGCCGTGTCCGCCGGGTCGCCCGCCGCCCGCCACAGCTCCGTCAGCCGGTCGGCGGCGGCCAGGAAGCGGCCGGGGGAGCGGAGCGTGAGGCCGCGTTCGTCGCCGGTGGCCGACATCGCGATCCGCCACCCCTGCCCCGGCTCCCCGATGACGTCCTCGTCCGGTACGAAGACCTCGTCCAGGAAGATCTCGGCGAACGCGGGCTTCCCGTCCAGCCGCCCGATGGGACGGACCGTGACGCCCTCGGCCCGCAGACCGAACATCAGGTACGTGAGCCCGTGATGCGGCTTCGCGGCCCCCGGGTCCGTACGGAAGATGCCGAACGCCCGGTCCGCGAACGCCGCCCGCGAGGACCACGTCTTCTGCCCCGACAGCAGCCAGCCGCCCTCCGTGCGCACCGCCCGCGAGCGCAGCGCCGCCAGGTCCGACCCGGCCTCCGGCTCCGACCAGGCCTGCGCCCAGATCACCTCGCCGCTCGCCATCGGCGGCAGCACCCGGGCCCGCTGCTCCGCCGTGCCGTGGGCGAGCAGGGTCGGGGCGAGGAGGCTGACCCCGTTCTGCGAGACCCGGCCCGGCGCGCCCGCCGCCCAGTACTCCTCCTCGAACGCCAGCCAGCCGAAGAGATCCGCGCCCCGGCCCCCGTACTCCTTCGGCCAGGAGACCGCCGACCACCGCCCGGTGTGCAGCAGCGCCTCCCACGCCCGGTGCGCGGCGAACCCCTCCTCGGTCTCCAGGGAGGGCAGCGGCCGGGCGGGGACGTGGTCCCGGAGCCAGGCCCGGGCCTCGGCCCGCAGGGACTCCGTCCGTGCCGTGTGCGCCAGATCCATGACCGGCCCGCCTTCTCCGCGCGGTCGGCCCGCACGGTCTCCGTCATCACCGACAGTTCCCTAACAAGTGTTTGGTAGGTTAACGTACGACCCACACGCCGTCGAGAAGTCGGGGGAACGGGCCATGACCACACCGCCGTACCTGCCGGGACACGGACTGCTGGCCGGCCGCACCGCCGTGATCACCGCAGCCGCCGGAGCCGGGATCGGTGGCGCCACCGCCCGCCGCTTCCTGGAGGAGGGGGCGCGTGTCGTGATCAGCGACGCCCACGCCCGCCGGCTGAAGGAGAGCGCCCACGCCCTCGCCGAAGAGTTCGGCCCCGACCGCGTCACCCACCTCACCTGCGACGTCACCGACGAGGAACAGGTGGGCGCCCTCTTCGCGCACGCCGAACGCGCCCACGGCGGACTCGACATCGTCGTCAACAACGCGGGCCTCGGCGGCACCGCCGAACTCACCGAGATGACCGACGACCAGTGGACGAAGATCCTCGACGTCACCCTGAACGGCACCTTCCGCTGCACCCGCGCCGCCCTGCGCTCCCTCAAGGCCGCCGGAACTGGAGGAGTCCTCGTCAACAACGCCTCCGTCGTCGGCTGGCGCGCCCAGCGCGGCCAGGCCCACTACGCCGCCGCCAAGGCCGGCGTCATGGCCCTCACCCGCTGCGCCGCCGTCGAGGCCGCCGACTACGGCGTACGCGTCAACGCCGTCGCCCCCAGCCTCGCCATGCATCCCCACCTGGCGAAGGTCACCTCCGCCGAACTCCTCGCCGAACTCACCGCGAAGGAGGCCTTCGGCCGGTACGCCGAACCCTGGGAGGTCGCCAACGTGATCGTCTTCCTCGCGAGCGGCTACTCCTCGTACATGACCGGCGAGGTCGTCCCCGTCAGCAGCCAGCATGCGTGAACACACAAGCCGTGGACGGACAATGGCCGGGTGCCTACCAAGAAGAAGCCCCAGGTGACCCCCACGCCGGAGCGACGCCGTGAACTGCTCGCCACCGCCGCCGAGGTCTTCGCCGCCCAGGGATACAACGCCACCACCGTCCGCCGGATCGCGGACGAGGCCGGGATGCTCGCGGGCAGCCTCTACTACCACTTCGATTCCAAGGAATCGATGATCGACGAGATCCTCTCCACCTTCCTCGACGAGCTCTGGCAGGGCTACGACGCGGTCCTGGAGGCCGGCCTCGGCCCCCGCGAGACCATCGAAGCCCTGGTCACCGAGTCGTTCCGGGAGATCGACCGGCACCGCCCCGCCGTCGCGATCTACCAGAAGGAGTCCAAGCACCTCGCCACCCAGCCGCGCTTCACCTACCTCGTCGACTCACAGACCAAGTTCGAGAAGGCCTGGCTCGGCACCCTGGAACGCGGCGTCGCCGAAGGCGTCTTCCGCGACGACCTCGACATCCGCCTCACCTACCGCTTCGTCCGCGACACCGTCTGGGTCGCCGCCTCCTGGTACCGGCCCGGCGGACACCACAGCCCCGAAGAGATCGCCCGTCAGTACCTCTCGATGGTGCTCGACGGAATCGCCCTGCGTACGTAACCGGTCGCTGGTGACCGGTCCACCCCGAGCGCCCCGAGGAGCAGCAGCCATGGCCGAGGCCTACATCGTCGAAGCGGTACGCACCCCCGTCGGACGGCGCAAGGGAGGCCTCGGGTCCGTCCACCCCGCCGACCTCGGCGCGCACGTCCTGAAGGAGCTGATGGCCCGCGCGGCCATCGATCCGGCGGCCGTCGAGGACGTCGTCTTCGGCTGCCTGGACACCGTCGGACCACAGGCCGGCGACATCGCCCGTACGTCATGGCTGGCCGCCGGACTGCCCGAGGAGGTCCCCGGCGTCACCATCGACCGCCAGTGCGGCTCCTCCCAGCAGGCCCTCCACTTCGCGGCCCAGGGCGTCCTCTCCGGCACCCAGGACCTCGTCGTCGCGGGCGGCACCCAGAACATGACCCAGATCCCGATCGCCTTCGCTTCCCGTCAGGCCGCCGAGCCCCTCGGCCTCACCCAGGGGCCGTACGCGGGCAGCGAGGGCTGGCGCGCCCGCTACGGCGACGCCCCCGTCAACCAGTTCCACGGCGCCCAGCTCATCGCCGAGAAGTGGGGCATCGGCCGCCGGGACATGGAGGAGTTCGCCCTCACCTCCCACCGGCGGGCGGTCCGCGCCATCGATGAGGGCCGCTTCGCCCGCGAGACCGTCGCGTACGGGGACGTCACCGCGGACGAGGGGCCGCGCCGCGACACCACCCTGGAGAAGATGGCCGGCCTGCAGCCCGTGGTCGAGGGCGGCACCATCACCGCCGCCTGCTCCTCCCAGGTCTCCGACGGGGCCGCCGCCCTGCTCATCGCCTCGGAGCGGGCCGTCGCCGAACACGGCCTCACCCCGCGGGCCCGCGTCCATCACCTGTCCGTACGCGGCGAGGACCCGATCCGGATGCTCTCGGCCCCGATCCCGGCCACCGCGTACGCCCTGAAGAAGACCGGCCTGACCATCGACGCCATCGACCTCGTCGAGATCAACGAGGCGTTCGCCCCGGTCGTTCTCGCCTGGCTGAAAGAGACCGGTGCGGACCCCGAGCGGGTCAACGTCAACGGCGGGGCCATCGCCCTGGGCCACCCGCTCGGCGCGACCGGCGCCCGGCTGATGACGACCCTGCTGCACGAACTGGAACGCACCGGCGGCCGCTACGGGCTCCAGACGATGTGTGAGGGTGGCGGCCAGGCCAACGTCACCATCGTCGAGCGGCTCTGAGGGATCAAGGGGCCTCCCCCTCCGTACACCCTCTGGTCAGCCAAGTTTTCCCTCCGGCGGTGTGGCGCGATCCGCCGCCGGAGGAGAGGACGTGCTAGGGTGTTTCCCGTTGCAGTTTTGGTACCCATGAACTTTATGTGCGCCTGACGGGAATGCTTCCTCAGGCGCTTTATTGTTTTCCGGCTTTCTCCGGGTGGGGCTCAATGCGGCGACTTGGAATCCGTAAAGTGCGGGTTCTCGGCACTGCACCTCTTTTAGGAGAATGACATGGCTACTGGAACCGTGAAGTGGTTCAACTCGGAAAAGGGCTTCGGCTTCATCGAGCAGGACGGCGGCGGCGCCGACGTCTTCGCCCACTACTCCAACATCGCCACCTCGGGCTTCCGTGAGCTCCAGGAGGGCCAGAAGGTCTCCTTCGACGTCACGCAGGGCCAGAAGGGCCCGCAGGCGGAGAACATCGTCCCGGCCTAATTGCCGGACGCGTACCTCGCTGACCGGGGCCCGCACCGTGAAGGTGCGGGCCCCGGTTTGTGCTGTCCGAGCAAGAACCCGTTTTGTGCGCACATCCTGGGGGCGCATCACAGACGGTCGGGCCGGCACATCGCAGTAAACCCACTCGGCAGTTGCCCAGGAATCCCCCAGGAGGGCAATTCCGTATGACCAGCTCCGAACGCCAGGACCGCACCCCCCGCTCCCGTCCGGCCCGTGGCCGAGGCCGCGGCCAGGGCACGGCTGCCCAGGCACCGTCGAACGGCCGGGGCGGCGCTCCCCGCGCCAACGCCAAGGCCCAGGGCGGCTCAAAGGCCCCGGCCCGTCGCCGCGCCACCCCGCCGCAGGGCGAGTTCGCCCTGCCGGAGACGGTGACGCCCGCACTGCCGTCCGTGGAGGCCTTCGCCGACTTGGACATGCCCGCCGCGCTGCTGAAGACCCTCGCCGCGCAGGGCGTCACCGAACCGTTCCCGATCCAGGGCGCGACCCTGCCGAACTCGCTGGCCGGCCGCGACATCCTCGGCCGCGGGCGTACCGGCTCCGGCAAGACGCTCGCCTTCGGCCTGGCGCTGCTGGCCCGCACCGCCGGCCGCCGCAGCGAGCCGCGCGCCCCGCTCGCCATGGTCCTCGTGCCCACGCGCGAGCTGGCCCAGCAGGTCACCGACGCGCTGACCCCGTACGCGACCGCCGTGAACCTGCGGATGGCCACGGTCGTCGGCGGCATGTCGATCACCAAGCAGTCCGCCACCCTGCGGCGCGGCGCCGAAGTGCTCGTCGCCACCCCGGGCCGGCTCAAGGACCTCATCGAGCGCGGCGACTGCCGGCTGGACGAGGTCTCCATCACCGTCCTCGACGAGGCCGACCAGATGGCCGACATGGGCTTCATGCCGCAGGTCGTCGCCCTGCTCAAGCAGGTCGAGGCGGGCGGGCAGCGGATGCTGTTCTCCGCGACCCTCGACAAGAACATCGACCGGCTCGTGAAGATGTTCCTCACCGACCCGGTCGTGCACTCCGTCGACCCGTCCGCCGGTGCGGTCACCACGATGGAGCACCACGTGCTCCACGTCCTGGACGAGACCGACAAGAAGGCCGTCGCCACGAAGATCGCCGCCCGCGAGGGCCGGGTGATCATGTTCGTCGACACCAAGCGCGCCGCCGACCGCTTCGCCAAGCGGCTGCTCGCCAGCGGTGTACGGGCGGCCGCCCTGCACGGCGGGCGTTCGCAGCCGCAGCGCAACCGGACGCTCGACCAGTTCAAGACCGGTGAGGTCACCGCGCTCGTCGCGACGAACGTCGCGGCCCGCGGCATCCACGTCGACGACCTCGACCTGGTCGTCAACGTGGACCCGCCGACCGACCACAAGGACTACCTCCACCGCGGCGGGCGCACGGCGCGCGCCGGGGAGTCCGGCAGCGTCGTCACGCTGGTGCTGCCCGAGGAGAAGCGCGAGATGACCCGGCTGATGCAGGACGCGGGCATCGCGCCGCGCACCACGCGGGTCACCTCCAGCGACGCGGAGCTGGGCCGGATCACGGGGGCCCGTGAGCCGTCGGGCATCGCGATCGTCATCGAGGTCCCGCAGCCGACGCCGCCGAAGCAGCGGACGCGGTCGGGCGGTGCGGCGGGCTCCGGCAACGGGGGCGCGGTGCGGTCCGGCAGCCGGGGCCGTGGGCGACGCGGGGCCGGCGGTGCGGGTGCCGGTGGTGCTCAGGGTGGTGGCGCGGGCCGCTCCGGTGGCGCGGCGCGCGCGGGCGGGGGTGCGCGCTCCGGTGGCGCGGGCCGCGCCGGTGCGCCTGCGCGGGGGCGCCGGGCCGCGTAGGGCGAGTTTCAAGCCGTCCGGCGCACATCCGGCCGTCCGGCGATTGAGGACCGAAGCCACATCAAGCCCGTCCGGCGATTGAGGACCGGGGTCCGGGGCAGAGCCCCGAAAGCCCCGTACCGGGGCTTTGTCCTCAATCGCCGGACGGGCTTGAGGTGTGCCCGGGCGTCGGGCTTGATTGGGCGCCGGACAGGCTGGAGACGGCCGCACAAGCCTCCTCCGCCTCCGCCAGGATCCGCGACACCAGCTCCGCCACGCTCGGCAGGTCCTCGATCAGGGCCGCCACCTGACCCGAGGCCATGATGCCGAGGTCCGTGCGGCCGTCGACCATGGACGCCCTCAGCAGCATCGGGGTGTTCGCCGCCAGCAGCACCTGGCTCCAGCTCAACTCCCTGCCGTGCCGCATCGCCAGGCCGTCCCGGACCATGCCCGGCCAGCTCAGGCCGGAGAGCCGACGGAAGCCGGACGCCCGGCGCAGCGCCCGGTACAGGGAGCGCAGCCGGCCCGCACCCTCCAGCTCCGCCACCATCTCCGTACGGAGCATCCGGTGCGGGAGTCCGTCTACCGCCCGCGTCAGCATGATGTCCTTGGCGGTCGCCGCCAGGTAGCGCGCCTTCACCGCGTCCGGGACCGTCGAGTCCGAGGTCAGCAGGAACCGGGTGCCCATCGCGACGCCCGCCGCCCCGTACGCCAGCGCCGCCACCAGGCCCCGGCCGTCGTGGAAGCCGCCCGCCGCGACCACCGGGATGTCCACCGCGTCGACGACCTGCGGCAGCAGCACCGTCGACGCCACGTCCCCCGTGTGGCCGCCGCCCTCGCCGCCCTGCACGATCACCGCGTCCGCACCCCACGCCGCGACCTTCTCCGCGTGCCGCCGGGCCCCCACCGACGGGACGACGACCACGCCCGCGTCCTTCAGCTCCGCGATGAGTTCCCTCGACGGGGCGAGCGCGAACGACGCCACCCGCACCCCCTCCTCGACGATGATCCCCACCCGCTCCCGGGCGTCCCCCGCGTCCGCCCGCAGATTCACCCCGAACGGCTCGTCCGTCCGGGACTTCACCTCCCGTACGGCCGACCGCAGTCGGTCCGGTGACATGGTCGCCGACGCCAGGATGCCCAGCGCCCCGGCCCGCGCGGTCGCGGTGACCAGGCGGGGGCCGGCCACCCAGCCCATCCCGGTCTGCACGATCGGGTGCCGGACGCCGACGAGGTCGGTCAGGGCGGTGCGCATCAGACCCGGACCTCCCGGTCCCGGGTGCGGGCCGGGTCGATGACCTCGCGGATCAGGGCGAGTTCGGCGGGGGAGGGGTCGCGGGTGTACGGGACGTCGTCCGGGACCGTGAGCGCGAAGCCCGTCGCCTCGCGGACCTGATCGGCCGTGACGCCCGGGTGGACCGAGGCCAGCCGCATCGAACGGTCGGGCGTCGCGAAGTCGAAGACCCCGAGATCGCTGACGACCCGGGGGATCCGGTGGAAGCGGGTGGCCGAGGGGCCCGCCGCTTGCGCGCTGTCGTAGCCGACTCCGCAGATCATGTCGACACGCTGGACGAAGACCCGGGGGGAGTGCCGGGGGATCCAGTAACTCACCGGGTTGTTGAGGGTGTTGACCGGCGCTCCGCGTACGCCCAGCAGTTGCCGGGACGGCTGCTCCCAGTCGCCGATGCAGGAGATGTTCTGGTTGCCGAAGCGGTCGATCTGGCTCGCGCCCATCATCACGTGCCGCCGACCCCCGGTCACCAGGGCCAGATGCCGGCGATAGGGGAGCCAGCCCTCCGCCTCGCCGTCCGGGCCGATGAGCGTCGCCTCGCCGTCCGTGAGGAGCAGGTCGGGGGCGAAGGTCAGCCGGGCCAGCCGAGCGCCGACGGACGGTACCGCGCCCATCGGACTGGCCAGGATCTCGCCGTCGCCCCGCCAGGCCTCCGCGCAGGCGATCACGCAGTATTCGGCACGGGTGATGCTCTGAGTGGCGGTCTCACCGCCGGGTGCGTTCATTTCTGCTCCTCGTGCCAGGTGCGGACCGCCTGCTGGTAGCCCTTCTCGTCGCCGTCCGGCGGCAGGAACCGGGCGGCGAAATCCGCCCAGGCGGCCGGATCCGCCGCCGCGGCCGCGTACGCCTTCTGGAACGGCTCGTCGCGCGGGTGGTCGGGTACGCAGGAGGTGAAGTGCGCCCCGCCGGGTGTCTCCACGACCCCGGTGACGGAGTGCCGTTGGACGAGGAGGGTCTGCGGAGCGTTGGAGTTCTCGGTCAACTCCCGTGTCTCCACCAGGCGTTCGCAGGAGACGTACGCCGCGTCCGCCGCCTCGCAGAACAGATCGTCGAAGTACGGGTCGGGGCCCAGGTACTGGCCGTTGCCGAGCCGGTCCGCCCGGTTGAGGTGGACCAGCGCCGCGTCCATCCGCAGGGCGGGCATCGCCACGAACTCCTCGCCGTCCTCGTACGGTGAAGTCACCGTGCGCAGTTCGGGGTTGACGCGCATCACGTCCGAGCCGATGCCCGCACGCACCGGCAGGAACGGCAGCCGGTTCGCCGCCGCGTGCAGCCCCCACATGAACATCGCCTCGTCGATCTCCGTCAGCGCGAACGCCCCGCGCTGCCGGGCCGCCCGGTAGTGCGGCTCCAGCGGGATCGAGTCGAGCGTCACGAACGCCGTGACCAGGCGGGAGATCCGGCCCGCCGCGGCCAGCAGCCCCACGTCCGGCCCGCCGTAGGAGATCACCGTGAGATCGGTGACGGGCGACCGGAGCAGCGCCCTGACCAGGGCCATCGGCTTGCGGCGCGAGCCCCAGCCGCCGATCCCGACCGTCATGCCGCTGCTGAGGCGACCGACGACCTCCTCGGGCGTCATCGTCTTGTCGCGCGCATGAGCGTGAGAGGGGGAGTGAGGGGGAGCGGTCACGGTTCAGGCCTCCTTGCCGAAGGTGTCGCGGACCCGGGCGGCGGTCCCGGCGAGGTTCGCCTCGAAGGTGAACCCCTGCTCGAAGCGGTAGCTGCGCTGTACGTCGACGGGGTCGATGCCGTTCAGGGCGGCCTTGGCCAGCCGCAGCAGATGACCGTCCTTGGCGGCGATCTCGTTCGCCAACTCCAGTGCGGCGTCCATCAGTTCCGTGCCCGGCACCACCCGCCAGACCGATCCGTGGGCGAGCAGCTCGGCGGCGGTGACCGTGCGGGAGGTGTAGTAGAGCGTGCGCATCAGGTGCTGCGGGACCAGCCGGGCGAGATGGGTCGCCGCGCCGAGCGCCCCCCGGTCCAGCTCCGGCAGGCCGAACACCGCGTCCTCGCTCGCGACGATCGCGTCCGCGTTCCCGACGAGGCCGATGCCGCCCCCGAGACAGAACCCCCGCACCGCCGCGACCACCGGGACCTCGCACGCGTACACCGCCGCGAACGCCTCGGCGCAACCCCGGTTGGCGCCGATCAGGGCCCCGTGCCCCGGATCGCGCTGCAACTCCTTGATGTCGACGCCCGCATTGAAGCCGCGCCCGGCGGCGGCCAGGACGACGCAGCGCACCTCCGGGTCGCGGCCCGCCGCCCGGACGGCGTCCGCGAGGTCGTACCAGCCCTGCACGGGCAGCGCGTTGACGGGCGGACGGTCGACGGTGACGACGCGGACGCCGTCGTTCCCGGGGGGCGACGCGGTGGAGACAGTCATCGGAGGATCAGCTACCTTTCCACCAAACATTTGTTAGGTGGACGGTAGCAGTCACACCCCCGCCCGCCAACCAGTCCCACTTCCCGGGGAGACGTGATGACCGCACCCACCGAATCCACCGCACCCACCCCGCACCGCGCCGGACTCTGCGCGGACCGGGTCGTCGCCGTCACGGGCGCCGGGCGGGGGCTCGGCCGGGCCCACGCGCTGGCCTTCGCCGCCGAGGGGGCGCGGGTCGTCGTCAACGACCTCGGCGTCGGACCGGCCGGGGACGGGGGTGAGGGCGGGGGCGGGGACGGAGACTCCACGGGCCCGGCCCGCGAAGTCGTCGACGAGATCGTGGCGGCGGGCGGCGAAGCCGTCGTCCACGGCGGCGACATCGCCACCGCCGACGGCGCGGCCTCCCTGGTCGCCACCGCCGTGGAGGCCTTCGGCCGCCTCGACACCCTCGTCAACAACGCGGGTTTCCTGCGCGACCGGATGCTCGTCAACCTCGACGAGGACGACTGGGACGCGGTGCTGCGCGTCCACCTCCGGGGCCACTTCCTGCCCCTGAAGCATGCCGCCGCCCACTGGCGGGCCGAGGCGAAGGCGGGCCGCCCACCGGTCGCCCGGGTGATCAACACCAGCTCCGGCGCCGGACTCCTCGGCAGCGTCGGCCAGGGCAACTACGCGGCGGCCAAAGCCGGAATCGTCGCCCTGACGCTGGTCGCGGCGGCCGAGCTGGGCCGGTACGGGGTCCAGGTCAACGCCCTCGCCCCGGCCGCCCGGACCCGGATGACCGAGCGGACCTTCGCCGAGGCGATGGCGGCCCCGGGGGAGGGGGAGTTCGACGCGATGGCCCCCGAGAACGTCTCGCCCCTCGTCGTCTGGCTCGGCTCCGCCGCGAGCGACGGGGTGACGGGCCGCGTCTTCGAGGCCGAGGCGGGCCGCATCACCGTCATGGAGGGCTGGCGCCCCGGCCCCACCGACGACCGGGGCGCGCGCAGGTCACCGGCCGAGGCGGGCGAGACGGTGCGTCGGCTGCTGGCGGACGCCGAGGAGCCGGGGCGGGTCTACGGGGCGTCCTAGGGGAGCCTCGCGCCGATCGCGTACGAGGGCCGGGAAACCCGCTTGCGAGGGCTGCCCGGCACCGGATATCCAGCAACGGACACCCTCGGAACGCACGACGACAGGAACTGGGCCCGAGCCGATGAACGAGTTCTGCTGGATGGACCTCAAGACCCATGACCCGTCCGGCACCGCCGCCTTCTTCTCCTCGGTGCTGGGCTGGGACTTCGCCGTGGACGAGGAGGACTGGCGGCGGGCGGTGAAGATCTCCGCCGGGGGCATCCGGATCGGCGGGGTGAGCGATCTCGCGCAGCCGGTCTATCCGCCCGGGACGCCACCGCACATCGCCTTCTACCTCGCGGTCGACGATGTGGACCACCGTACGGTTGTGGCGGTCGCGAACGGAGCGCAGATCGTCGTCCCGCCCTTCGACGCGGGGGACCAGGGCCGGATCGCCACGCTGATCGATCCGGTCGGCGCGGTCTTCTCCCTCTGGCAGCCGCAGAAGCCCATCGGGTGGCCGGTATCCGCCACGGTTGCTGCCGTCCCCCACCGGATGGTCCTGGCCTGCGAAGACCCTGAGCGGGCCCGGCAGTTCTACGCCGCCACGACGGGCGCACCCCTCACCCGGGCGGCCTTCCGCGAAGCCGCTCCCGCCGCGACCGTCACCGACTCCGCACCGCCGCAGTGGGAGCCGGCCCTCGGCGTGGACGATCCGGACGGTGTGATCGACCGGGCCCGCGCCCATGGGGGAGACCTCGTCACCCTCGCCGGGGAGGGCGGCCGCCGTGTCGTGCGTCTGCGCAGCCCGGAAGGGCTGACGTTCCTGCTCCAGGACCGGGACCGGGACGGGTACGGGGACGGGGGCGCGGGCGGGGACCGGGGCATCTTCCTGGAGACCGACCGGCTCGTCCTCCGCCCGGTCACGGCAGCCGACGCCCCCGACCTGCTCGCCCTCGACAACGACCCCGCCGTCATGCGGTACATCAACGGCGGCCGGCCCACCAGCCCCGAGGACATCCGGGACCGGACCCTGTCGAGGCTCCTCCACGACTACCCGTGCACCGGAACCCGTGGCTTCTGGGCCGCGCGGCGGAAGGACACCGGGGCCTTTCTGGGCTGGTTCGGACTCCGGCCGCTGGACGACCACGACCCGGCCGTCGCCGAGCTCGGCTACCGGCTGAACCGGGCCGCCTGGGGCCGCGGTTACGCCACCGAGGGGGCGCGGGCCCTGGTCGACAAGGGGTTCACGGACCTGGGGGTCCAGCGGGTCACCGCCAACACCATGGCGGTCAACACGGGATCCCGGCGCGTGATGGAGAAGGCGGGGCTGACCTTCCTGCGCGCCTACACCGAGGACTGGCCGGAGACCATCGAGGGCTCCGAGCACGGCGATGTCGAGTACGTACTCACCCGTGAGGCGTGGGAACGCGGCCGATAGCCGACAGGGGACCCGGGCGGCGACTACGCCGGCTGCTCCAGCAGGGCCGCGATCTCCCCGTGTCCCCTGTGCTGGTCCACGCCCGCCGACGGCACCCCGTTCCGGAGGAGCTCCACCGCTATCGTCTCCTCGCCGTCCCGCTGGTCCCGGAGCGGCACCGTCTCGATGCCGGAGCCGTACATCTCCTCCAGCCGCCGCCGCAGCTCCCGTTCGGGATCGAGTGCGGCGATGCGCCGCGCCTCGGCCAGCGCCAGGGCGACCGCGGGCTCCTGCCCCGCCGCCCCCGCGCCGTGCGCGAGCAGCGCCCGTACCGTCCGCAGCGATCCGCGCTGTGCCGCCAGCACCAGCATCGCCTCCCCCTGAGGGCCCGGCAGCAGCGGGTCCGCGCCCCGGGCGAGGAGCAGTTCCACCGTCGCGGCGTGCCCCAGGCCGACCGCCCACCGCAGCGCCGTGAAGCCGAACTCCTCGCGCAGATCCGGCCGGGCCCCGGCGGACAGCAGCGCCTCCACCACCGCGGCGTGCCCGCCGCACGCCGCCCCGCACAGCGGCAGATCGCTCGCCCCGGGGCCGCTCGCCCGGTTCGGATCGGCCCCGGCGGCGAGCAGCAGGCGTACCGCCTCCAGACGGTCCTGGACCGACGCCAGATACAGCGCCGTCGTGCCCTCCTCGTCGCTCGACTCGGCCCGGGCGCCCGCTCGCAGCGCCCGTACGACCGCGTTCTCATCTTCGTACAGAGCGTCGAACAAGCATGGTTCGTCCCTGATCGGCTCGTTCGTCATGCTTCGATCCTACGGCGGGCCTCGGACAACGCCCGAGCTCAGGTGTCGCACTCCAGGGCGGTCCGGCACAGCCCGCAGCGCGCGGTGAACCGGCCCCGGACGGGGACCCGGATGCGCTGGTGGCAGGTCGGGCAGGGGAAGGAGACGCGCAGTCCTCGGTCGCCGTTCTCGAAGGCGTACGGAACGTTCGGATCCGGGGTGACGCCGGGGTGATCCTGGGCGTACCGGCGGTCCTTGGCGTAGCGGCGGCGGCCCGCCCAGCCGGCGGCGGTCAGCGGGGGCCGGCGCAGATCCTGCAGCGCCCGCTCCCGGCCCTTGGTGTACGCGGTGTACGCCTGGGGGCTGGTGAACCACGGGGAGGGGTCCTCGTCGAAGGCGAACGCCCGCTTGGCCAGGACGTAGCCGAACTCCTCCGGGGTGAGGTAGCCGAGCTTCTGACGGGACGTGGCGTCCTCCCGGAACGCGTCCAGTAGCAGCCAGCCGGCGCCGAGGTACGCCGTCGTCGTGTCGGTCAGGATCTCGTTGGCGCGGGTGCCGGGGAACTCCAGGCCGAGCCGGTGCAGCAGCACATGGGTGACCTCGTGCGCGAGTGCCGCCCCGATGTCCTTGCGGTGGGTGCGGAAGCGGTCGTTGAGCTCGATGAAGTACTCGGGGCCCGCGGTGAGTTCCACGCCGGCCGCGTGCTCCATCGTCCGGAAGCCGACGATCATCCGGGCCTCGGGCAGATGGAGGTGCTGGACCAGGGAACGCGCCACCCGCTGGGCCCCCAGGTGCAGATCGTCCTGGTCCGCGAAGGCGGCGTCGGAGGGCACGAGGCTGGTGGCATAGGTGTGGACGCCGTCCGCCGACAGGCGTCGGTAGAGCGCGGTGATGGCGGAGCGGACCGTGTCCAGATGCGGAAAGCCATGGACGACCGGTGCGCCCGGAGGGCCGTTCGCCACGTCGGAACCCCCCATCCCTGACGTCATCCCTGACGGTCGACGGACCTCCACTGTATGCCGGTGCGTGCCGGGCCGGTGAGTGGGTCCGGAAAGGGTCTGGAGGGTCGTGGGCGGCCCACCCCGATGATCTTGGCTGAAAAGTGCACCTTGTGGCAGCGGTCACCCGGCACCGATAATCGGATCGTTCTTGTCGGGTACATGACCAGTTCGGCTTCCGTGCCGGAGGCCGTCACCCCTGCCGGGACACGCGTGCCGGACCACGCGACCCCACAGCCGTACCGGGATGCCCGAGTACCGGGAACCCCGGTACCGGGATTCCTGCACAACAACGCAGCACGGCAACCTCCCACAGCAACCCCCCACACGAAATCCCCCCACGAAAGAAGGCCTCCGTGAAGCTTCTGAGCGTGCTGAAAAGGTGTTCCGTCGCCATAGCCGCCGTCGCCCTCGCGACCGTCAGCCTCCAGCCCGCCGCCGCGGCCCCCCAGCCGATCGTCGGCGGTGAACGCGCCGAACAGGGCGAGTTCCCCTTCATGGTCCGGCTCTCCATGGGCTGCGGCGGTGCGCTCTACGCCCAGGACATCGTCCTCACCGCCGCCCACTGCGTGGACGGTTCGGGCAACGACACCTCGATCACCGTCACCGGCGGGGTCGCCGACCTCCAGTCGCCCGACGCCGTCCAGGTCAAGTCCACCAAGGTGCTCCAGGCCCCCGGCTACAACGGCACCGGCAAGGACTGGGCGCTGATCAAGCTCGCCCAGCCGATCGACCAGCCCACCCTGAAGATCGCCACCGACGGCACCTACGACGAGGGCACCTTCACCGTCGCGGGCTGGGGCGCCGACCGTGAGGGCGGCAGCCAGCAGCGCCACCTGCTGAAGGCCGACGTGCCGTTCGTCTCCGACGCCGACTGCTCGTCCGCCTACGGCGGCGACCTCGTCGCCGACGAGGAGATCTGCGCCGGCCTCCTCGGCACCGGCGGCGTCGACAGCTGCCAGGGCGACTCCGGCGGCCCGATGTTCCGCAAGGACAATGCCGACGAGTGGGTCCAGGTCGGCATCGTCAGCTGGGGCCAGGGCTGCGCCCGCCCGGACTACCCGGGCGTCTACGCCCAGGTCTCGCACTTCGCGGGCGACATCGCCTCCGCGGCCGCCTCGCTCTGACCCGAGCCGGCCGACGGGCCGGACACCGGATCACCGCGCGTCCGGCCGGTGATCACGGCTGAACCACCCCGGGAGCGCCCGTTCGTACGGGCGCTCCCGGACCCAGTTCCACCCGCGGCTCGCCCGCCTCCTCCAGCTCCAGCACCCACACCTCGTTGACGCCCGCGCGGAGCACCGGACCCGGTACGTACAGGGTCCGCTGCGGGCCCGCCGACCAGTACCGGCCCAGGCAGAAGCCGTTCACCCAGACGAACCCGCGCGTCCAGCCCGGCAGTTCGAGCCCGGCATGATCGACACCCGACGTGCCCCCGACCGTGAACGTGCCCCGGAACAGGCCCGTCAGCCCCACGTCCCCCGCACCCGCGGCGGCCTCCACCGGCCCGAACGGGACCGCCGCCACCGCGCCCGCCGCCCCGAAGGCGTCCAGCCGCAGGGCCCGGGCCCGTACCCCGTGCAGATACTGCCGCTCGTGCAGCACCCCGCCCGTGACGCCCTTCGGCTCACCCAGCCGCGGCCCGTAGTTGACCCGGCCCAGCGACTCCACCCACAGCTCGACCTCCGCCGGACCCGCCACCGGCTCCGGCAGCGTGCCGGACTCCTCGGTCAGCACCCCGGCCCGCGCCCCGTCCACGTACACCACCGCCCGGTCCCGCAGCCCCGAGGCCCCCAGCGGATACGCCCGGCGCGGCCCCGGCACCGCCACCCGGTAGCGCACCAGACCCCGGTCCACGCCCAGCTCCTCGAAGGTCGGCGGCACCCCCGACTCCGGCGTCTCCGGATCGCCCAGCGCCTCCAGTACGTCCCCGAGCCCGGCCCACCCGTCCAGCTCCACCCGCACCGGCGCGGCGAGCCCGGCCGGCTCCGGCGGCAGCGCGGGCAACGGCCCCTCGGCGTACCCCTCCAGGACCTGCCGGAACAGCCAGAACTTCTCCGTGGCCCGACCGTATTCGTCGACCGGCGCGTCGTAGTCGTACGACGTCACCGTCGGCTGGAACGACTCGTCCTGCAACGGACCGGACCGGTTCGCCCCCGCCCAGCCCCCGAAGTTCGTCCCCCCGTGCGCCATGTAGATGTTCACCGACGCCCCGCACTCCAGGATCTCCCGCAGCGCCCCGGCCGCCTGCTCCGGATCCCGTACGACGGGTTCGGCCCCCCAGTGGTCGAACCAGCCGCACCAGAACTCCATGCACATCAACGGGCCCTTCGGCTGATGCCGGCGCAGCACCTCGAAGCCCTCCCGCGCCCCCGAACCGAAGTTCGCCGTCGCGAGGAGACCCGGCACCGAACCGCCGGTCAGCATGTGGTCCTCCGGGCCGTCCGACGTGAACAGCGGAACGGTCACCCCGCACTGCCGCAACAGCCCCGCCAGCCACTCCAGATACGCCGCGTCGCTTCCGTAACTCCCGTACTCGTTCTCCGCCTGCACGAGGATCACCGGACCGCCCCGGGACACCTGCCGCCGCACCACCTGCGGCAGCAGCTGCCGGAACCACCGCTCCACCACCGCCCGGTACTCCGCGTCCCGGGTCCGCACCCGCCGCCCGAACCGGCCCGTCACCCACACCGGAAGCCCGCCGTTCTCCCACTCGGCACAGATGTACGGACCCGGCCGCACGATCGCCCACAGCCCCGCGCGCTCCACCGCGTCCAGGAACCGGCCGAGCGCCCCCACATCCCGGACCTCGCCCTCCCGGGGCTCGTGCAGATTCCACGGCACATACGTCTCGACGCAGTTCAGCCCCATCGCGGCCAGCATCGCCAGCCGGTGCTCCCACTGCTCCTCGTGCACCCGGAAGTAGTGCAGGGCGCCCGACAGCAGCCGTACGGGCTTCCCGTCGAACCGGAAGCAGTCGTCCCCCACGCTGAAGTCGGTCATGGTGCTCGTACGCTCCTGTGCTCGGCCGCACCCGCGGCCCTCCGGCGAATTGGTCCGACCACCTTCACCTCTGGCGCGCACCGGGTCCATGGACAAAGATCGCTGCTGATTGGACACAACGCGCAGGACGATGTGCGCGGAAAGGAGGAGCGGAATGCCGACGTACCACACCTGGATGCGCTTCTTCACCCCGAGCCCGCTCCACCACCGCCTGGGCCTCGTCTGCCTCGGCGTCGGCCTCCAGCACGGCGCACTGCCCACCGTCGGACCCCGCACCCTCGACCACCACGTCGCCGTGATCGTCAACTCCGGCACCGGCTGGTTCAAGGGCCCCGACGGCCGCCGCACCCCCGTCACCGGCCCCAGCCTCATCTGGCTGACCCCCGGCACCCCCCACCACTACGGCGCCGACCCCGGCAGCGGCTGGGACGAGAGCTTCGTCGACTTCACCGGGCCCGCCACCACCACGTACACCGAACTCGGCTACATCGAGCCCGACCGCCCCCTCGTCCCGCTCTCCGACACCGCAGCCCCCCGCGCCGCCATCGGCCGCATCGTGCGCGCCGCCCGGCGCGGCAACCCCCTCCTGGAGGTGGAGACCGGGGCCGCCGTCCATGAACTCCTGGTCTCCCTGCGCCGCGCCCGCGCCGACATCGGCCCCGACGGCGACCCCGTGCTCCAGGCGCTGGCCCGCGACGCCTACCAGCCGCTCACCGTCGCCGAACACGCCTCCCGGCACGGCATGACCCCCGCCGAACTGCGCACCGCCGTCAGGCGCGGCGCCGGCTGCAGCCCCAAGGACTACCTGCTCGGCATCCGCCTCGGCCGGGCCAAGGAACTCCTCGCCGCCACCGACCTCCCCGTCGCCGCCGTGGCCCGCCGCGTCGGCTACGACGACCCCGCCTACTTCTCCCGGCTCTTCGCCCGCCGCGTCGGCACCGCCCCCGTCCGCTTCCGCGAACAGCAGGGCCGCAGCGTGCCCGGCGGCTGGAGCGACCAGGTGCCCGACCCCGACGACCCGCCGACGATCACCACCTGACCGAGGCGGTCTAAGCTCGCTGACCATGAGTACGAGCGAGATCGACGCGTCCGTCCAGGCCGAGCTGAACCGGCTGCGCGAGAGCATCGACAACATCGACGCCGCCGTCGTCCACATGCTGGCCGAGCGCTTCAAGGCCACCCAGCAGGTCGGCCGCCTCAAGGCCGACCACAAACTGCCGCCCGCCGACCCCGCCCGCGAGACCCGCCAGATCGCCCGGCTCCGGCAGCTGGCGCAGAGCGCGAACCTGGACCCGGCGTTCGCCGAGAAGCTGCTGAACTTCATCATCGCCGAGGTGATCCGCCACCACGAGCGCATCGCCGACGAAACGGAGAACGGCGAAACGGAGAACGGCGAAGCGGGGAACGGCGCGGCGGGGAACGGCGCGGCGGGGAACGGCGCGGCGGAGGACCATGACGGCCACCAGGCCACGGGCGCGACGGGCACCGCCGCCGGAGCCTGACCGCCTGCCGGAGCCCGACCGGCTGCCGGCGGCCCTCACCCGGGATCCCGTACGCCGACGACCCCCCGGCCCGGACCCCGTACGCCCAGCGAGAACCCCCTGTGCCCGCCCCACCCCGTACGGCAGCATGGGGCCATGTCCGTACTGACGCGCGACGAAGCGCAGACCCGAGCCCAGTTCCTCGACGTGGAGCGGTACACGATCGCCCTCGACCTCACCACAGGCGAGGGCACCTTCGACTCCCGCACCGCCGTCCGGTTCACCGCCCGCGCGGCCGGAGACACCTTCGTCGAGGTCAAGCCCGCCACCCTGCGCTCGATCAGCCTCGACGGACAACCGCTGGACCCCGCCCTCCTCGACGGCAACCGCTACCCCCTCACCGGACTCACCGCAGGCCCCCACGAGCTGCTCGTCGACGCCGCGATGCACTACTCGCGCACCGGCGAGGGCATGCACCGCTTCACCGACCCCACCGACGGCGAGACCTACCTCTACACCCAGCTGTTCATGGAGGACGTCCAGCGCGTCTTCGCCGCCTTCGACCAGCCCGACCTCAAGTCCGTCTTCGCCATCGACGTCACCGCCCCCGAAGGCTGGACCGTCCTCGGCAACGGTGTCGCCGAACGCACGGGGGAGGGGCGCTGGACCATCGCCCCCACCCCGCTCATCTCCACCTACCTCGTCGCGATCGCCGCGGGACCCTGGCACTCGATCACCACCGAACACGCCGGACTGCCCTTCGGCATCCACTGCCGCCGTTCCCTCGCCCCGTACCTGGACGCCGACGCCGACGAGATCCTCGACATCACCCGCGCCTGCTACGACCGCTACCACGAGAAGTTCGACGAGCCCTACCCGTTCGACTCCTACGACCAGGCCTTCGTCCCCGAGTTCAACGCCGGCGCCATGGAGAACCCCGGACTCGTCACCTTCCGCGACGAGTTCGTCTACCGCTCCGCCGTCACCGACACCGAGCGCCAGACCCGCGCCATGGTCATCGCCCACGAGATGGCCCACATGTGGTTCGGCGACCTCGTCACGCTGACCTGGTGGGACGACATCTGGCTGAACGAGTCCTTCGCCGAGTACATGGGATACCAGACCCTCACCGAAGCCACGCGATTCACCGACACCTGGGTCGACTTCGGCGTCGCCCGCAAGGGCTGGGGCTACGACGCCGACCAGCGCCCCTCCACCCACCCCGTCGCCCCGGACCCCGACGCCGTCCCCGACACCGCCTCCGCCCTCCTCAACTTCGACGGCATCAGCTACGCGAAGGGCGCCTCCGCCCTGCGCCAGCTCGTCGCCTGGCTCGGCGAGAAGGACTTCCTGGCCGGCATCAACGCCCACTTCGCCCGCCACAAGTTCGGCAACGCCACCCTCGCCGACTTCATCGACAACCTGGCCTCCGCCACCGACCGCGACGTCCACGCCTGGGCCGAGCAGTGGCTGCGCACCACCGGCATCGACACCCTCACCGCCGACATCGGCCCCGTCGAGCCCACCGAACCCACCGGCAACGGCGGCGGACAGTCCTGGTCCCTCACCGTCACCCGCGACGGCTCCCGCCCCCACCGCATCACCGTCGGCGCCTACGACCACGCCCTCAACACCCAGGCAGGCCCGGGCCACCTCGCCCTGCGCGACCGCTTCGAGATCGACGTACCGGGCGACGGAGAGCCCACGGTCCGACCCGGCCGCCGCCCCGCCCTCGTCGTCCTCAACGACGGCGACCTCACCTACGCCAAGGTCCGCCCGGACAGCGCCTCCTGGGACACCGTCCTGACCGGCCTCTCCGGCATCCCCGACGCACTCACCCGGGCCGTCGTCTGGAACACCGCCCGCGACATGGTCCGCGACGGCGACCTGAACCCCGCCACCTACCTCGAGACCGCCCGCACCCACCTCCCGCACGAGAGCGACCTCGCCCTCGTCCAGGGCGTCCTCACCTTCGCCGCCGGGCAGATCGCCGCCCGCTACGTCGCCCGCGAGGACCGCCCGGCCGCCCTCGCCACCCTCACCGACCTCTGCCGCGACCTCATCCGCCGCACCGAGGACGGCTCCCAGCCCGGCCTGCGCCTCATCGCCGTACGCCACTTCATCGACGCCGCCACCCAGCCCGACACCCTGCGCACCTGGCTCGACGAAGGCACCGTCCACGGCGGACCCGAGCTCGACCCGGAACTGCGCTGGCGCATCCTCACCCGGCTCGCCGTCCTCGGCGCCACCGACGAGGCAGCCATCGCCGCCGCCCTCGAAGCCGACCCCAGCGCCACCGGCCGCGAGGGCGCCGCCCGCTGCCGCGCCGCCCTGCCCACCGCCGAGGCCAAGGCCGCCGCCTGGGCCGCCCTGTTCAGCGACGACACCCTGTCCAACTACCTCTTCACCGCCACCGCCCAGGGCTTCTGGCAGCCCGGCCAGGAAGAGCTCCTCGCCGCGTACGTGCCCCGCTTCTACCCGGACGCCGTCGCACTCGCCGCCCGCCGGGGCCCCGCCATCGCCGAGGCCGCCGGACGCTACGCCTTCCCCGCCTACGCCGTCGACCCCGAGAGCCTCGCCACCGGCACCCGGGCCCTGGAGGACCCGGACCTCATCCCGGCCCTGCGCCGCAAGCTCGTCGACCAGCTCGACGACCTGCGCCGCGCCCTCGCCGTACGGACGTCGGCCTCCGGCTGACGGCTGACGGCCAGGACATGCCCTAAGGGGTTCCCGGACGGCCCGGACGATGATCGTCCGGGCCGTCGTTGTCGTCGTGGGCGTCCGGGGCGGCGTCCCCGGAGCCGCCCGTCGCCCGCAGGTCGGCGAGCAGCTCCGCCTGGCCCGACAGCACCCCGGTCAGGATCGTCCGCGCCACCCGCAACAGCTCCGCCACCCCCGGGTCGGCCAGCGTGTAATGGACCGCCGAGCCCTCCCGCCGGGCCGTCACCAGACCCGCGCGGCGCAACACGGCCAACTGCTGCGAGAGATGGGCGGCCTCGACCCCCACCTCGTTCAGCATCTCCGACACCGCGTGCTCGCGTTCACTGAGCAGTTCGAGCACCCGGATCCGCACCGGGTGCCCCAGCGTCTTGAAGAACTCCGCCTTCAAGCGGTACAGCGGCGTACTCACCGGCGGGGCCCCGTTCCGCACGGCGGAAAACCGCCGCACCACACCTGACCAGAACTCTTCTCCATGGGTTCATCCTCGCGCCTGCGCACCACGAGGACGAACCCGGGGACCGGCCCGGCCGGGTCAGGCCTTCTTCAGGAACTCCGTCCTCAGCACGAGCCCCTTGACCTTCTTCGTGTTGCACTCGATCTCACCGGCACGCCCGGTGAGCCGGATGTTCTTCACCAGCGTGCCGCGCTTGAGCGTCTCCGACGTGCCCTTCACCTTCAAGTCCTTGACCGTGGTCACGGAGTCACCGTCCGCCAGCACGGTCCCGTTGCTGTCCTTCACGACGATGTCGCTCATGGCGCGTTCCTGCCCTTCTCCACCCGGTACAGCTCTTGCACCGGACAACTCTCAACGATCATGGGAGCGGCCGCTCCGCCGCAGCGGAAGGGTGATCCATATGCTCTTGCCGCCCTCGTCGACATCGCCCCGCACCACCGCGCTGCCGCCCAGACCATGGGTCAGCTCCATCACGGTCGCCAGCCCCCGGCCCGGCGCTATGCCGGCGGACGCGAACAGCGCCGGCCGGTACGGATGACGGTCGTGCACACCGAACGCGAACGTGTCCGGACCCCCGGCGAACACCACCGTCACGTTCGGCGAGAGCACCGCCGCGTGCCGCACACTGTTGGTCACCAGCTCGCTCACGATCAGCAGCGCCGGATCCCGGCACGGATCCTGGGGCCCCACCCCCCACTCCGCCAGCACCTGCTCGGCGGTCTCCCTGACGATGCGCACGGCCGACCCCAGCGCGGGCAGCGTCAGCACATGCCGGTACGGCAACGTGTCCGGTGGCGTGATCATCGGGCGGGCTCCTCGGCCGGTACCGTCGCCGCACTCCGGTCGCCCCGGGGGCGCACCAGCCCGGCCGCCGCCAGGCGCTCCCCGGCCCCGGCCAACGCCTCGGACGCCGTGGCGTACTCGCGCCCCTCCCGCCGCAGCAGGTCCAGCACCCCCACCGACTCCAGCACCCGCCGCTGACCGGGACGGATCCCGGAGGCCAGCACCACGATGCCCCGCCCGTTCAGCCGGTGCACCGTGTCCTTCAGCGCCAGCGCACCCGTGGCGTCCACCGTGGTCACCCGGCACATCCGCAGGATCACCACCCGTACGCCGGACACCTCACCGAGCGCCAGCAGCGAACGGTGCGCCCCGGCGAAGAACAACGGCCCCTCGACCCGGTACGCCACCACCTGCCCGGCCGGACCCGCGCTCTCCCCGCCGCCGTACGTCTCCGAGCCCGGCAGACCCGGCACGTTGCCGTCGTACGGGTCCGAGGGGTCCGGCAGGTCTGACAGGTCCGACGGGTCCATCGGATCCACCCGGTCCACCCGCGCCTCGGCCGCGACCGCGCGCAGCGCCAGCACCCCGGCCACCGCCAGCCCGATCACGACCGCCAGCACCAGATCCAGCACCAGCGTCGCGACCGCCGTCAGCACCAGCACCACCGCATCCGAACGCGTCGCCCGCGCCATCGCCCGCAACGCCCCCACCTCGACCATCCGGACCGCCGTGGCCAACAGCACCCCGGCCAGCGCGGCCAGCGGAATCCGCGACACCAGCGGAGCCGCCGCGAACACGATCACCGCCAGCACCGCGGCATGCGTCAGCGCCGCCAGCCGCGAACCCGCGCCCGTACGCACATTGACCGCCGTCCGCGCGATGGCCGCCGTCGCCGGCACCCCACCGAACAGCGGCGCGGCCAGATTCGCGATGCCCTGCCCGAACAACTCCCGGTCCGGATCGTGCTTCTGCCCGGTCGTCATCCCGTCGGCCACCGTCGCCGACAGCAGCGACTCCAGCGCGGCCAGCGCCGCCACCGCGACCGCCGGAGCCAGCAGCGAACCCACCGCCGACAGATCCAGGAATCCGAGCGAAGGGGCCGGCAGACCGGAGGGCAACGCACCGATCGGCGTCGCCCCGTCCAGACGGAACAGCTGCGCCGCCAGCGTTGCCGCGACCACCGCCACCACCGAGAACGGCACCCCCGGACGCAGCCGCGCCCCCACCAGCATCAGCCCCGCCACCCCGACGGTGATCGCGAGCGCGGTCCAGTTCGGGCTGCCCGCGAACTCCCCGACCGCCCGCCACGCCACCACCAGCACCTTGTCGCCCTCCGGGACGGCCACCCCCAGGGCGTTCGGGATCTGCTGGAGAGCGATGACGCACGCGATACCGAACGTGAACCCCTCGACCACCGGCGCCGGGACGTACCGCATCGACCGGCCCGCCCGCAGCAGCGCCAGCACGATCAGCAGGCCCCCCGCCAGCAGCCCGACCGTCAGCACCCCGCCCGGACCGTACTCCGCGACGATCGGCACCAGGACCACCGTCATCGCCCCGGTCGGGCCCGACACCTGGAGGTTCGACCCGCCGAACACCGCGGCCAGCGCCCCCGCCACCACCGCGGTCGCGAGCCCCGCCTCCGCACCGAGACCCGACGCCACCCCGAAACCGAGCGCGAGCGGCAACGCCACGATCGCCACCGTCAGACCGGCGAGCAGATCACGGCGCGGAGCACGGGCCATGGCCGCGAAGTCGGCACGTACGGGCAGCAGGGCCCGCACCCGCCCCCAACCCCGCGCCGCCACCTCCGGGTACCGGCTCACGGCGCGGACACCTCGGCCTCCCGCAGCTCGGCGAGCAGCCCGTCCCGGTCGGACAGCATCTCCGTCAGGATCCGCCGCGCCGCCCGCATCAGCTCGGTGACATCACCGCCCGCCAGCTCGTACACCACCGTCGAGCCCTCCCGGGTCGCGGTGACGATGCCGGACCGGCGCAACACCGCCAGCTGCTGCGAGAGCGCCGAGGGCTCCACCTCGATCGCGGCCAGCAGATCCCGCACCGGCAACGGCCCCGCTTGGAGCAGCTCCAGGACCCTGATGCGCACCGGATGCCCGAGCATCCGGAAGAACTCGGCCTTGGCCTGATACAGGGGGACCGGCACGGTGGGGCCTCTCCTCGGCATGGAATGACCCACACAGCATGTAGTGAATTGCATAAATGTGCAATTCACTCATTGAGCAATACCAGGCGAGACCGCCCCACCTGCACGCCTACGCACCCGCACGCCCGCACGCCTACGCACCCGTACGCCCGCACGCCTACGCACCCGCACGCCCGTCCACCAACCGCACACCCCTACCATCCCGCCCCTCCCCACCCCGGCCACACCGGCCGCCAGTACCCCTTTCGAGTTCAGATCGTTGACCTCTTCGGCCGCGCCACCCGAAACCCGGGACAAGCTGGCATGTCCACCCCCGCGCACCCCGAAGGACCACCCCACCCATGCCCACCCCGCCCCTCGCCGGAGGCACCGCAGGCCCCGACGCACTGCGCCCCCTCATCGACACCGTCCTCACCGCACTCCACGACGGCGCGGCCCTCCGCGGCGGCCCCCTCCCCGCCGGCGGACCCGACACCGTCACCCCCCGCACCCGCACCGCCACCCACCCCCTCATCCCCGACCACGGCACCGGCGCCCACCAAGCCCTGCGCTCCTACGTCACCGCCCTCGCCGCAGGCGCCGCCGACCCCGCCCACCCCCACTGCGCCGCCCACCTCCACACCCCGCCCCTCGCCCTGGCGGCCGCCGCCGACCTCGCCGCCAGCGCCCTCAACCCCTCCATGGACTCCTGGGACCAGGCCCCCGCCGCCTCCGCCATGGAAGCCGATCTCACCAGCGCACTCGCCACCGAGATCTACCCGAACACCCCCTCACCCGACGCCGTCATCACCACCGGCGGCACCGAGGCCAACCAACTCGCCCTGCTCCTCGCCCGCGAACGCCACGGCCCCGTACAGACCGTCTGCGGCGCCAACGCCCACCACAGCATCGCCCGCGCCGCCTGGCTCCTCGGCCTCCCCGAACCCGTCGTCGTCCCCGCCCCCACCGGCACCCTCGACCTCGCCGCCCTCGACGAAGCCCTCACCGAACTCCACCGCCCCCTCCTCGTCGTCGCCACCGCCGGCACCACCGACACCGGCGAGATCGACCCCCTCGACGCCATCGCCGACCTCTGCACCACCCACGGCGCCGAACTCCACATCGACGCCGCCTACGGCGGGCCCCTCCTCTTCAGCCCCACCCACCGCACCCTCCTCCACGGCCTCGACCGCGCCCACAGCGTCACCCTCGACCTGCACAAACTCGGCTGGCAACCCGCATCCGCCGGCCTCCTCGCCGTACCCGAACGCCACCACCTCACCCCCCTCCACCACCACGCCCCCTACCTCAACGCCGACGACGACACCGAAGCCGGCCTCCCCGACCTCCTCGGCCGCTCCCTGCGCACCACCCGCCGCCCCGACGCCCTCAAGATCGCCGTCACCCTCCAGGCCCTCGGCCGCACCGGACTCGCCGACCTCCTCGACCGCACCGTCGCCACCGCCCACCACCTCGCCGACCTCGTCACCAAGACCCCCACCCTCGACCTCTACGACCGCCCCACCATCAGCACCGTCCTCTTCCGCCCCACCGGAACCGACGACCACACCGTCGCCACCGTCCGCCGCACCCTCCTCCAACGCGGCCACGCCGTCCTCGGCCGCGCCCACGCCGAAGGCCGCCTCTGGCTGAAGGCGACCCTCCTCAACCCCCACACCACCCCCGACGACCTCCAAGCACTCCTGGACCTCGTCACCGACACCACAGCCGACCTCGTGACCGGCACCACCACCGACCGCCCCACCGGCACCCCCGCCGACCACCCCACCGGCACCCCTGTCGACCACCCCACCGGCACCCCTGCCACCCCCGTGGCCGACACCCCGGCCGACCTCGTGACGGGCACCCCCACCGACCTCGGCACCGGCACCGGCACCTCAGGCGGCCTCGTGACCGGCGCCCCGGCCGACCACTCCACCGGCACCACCACCAACCACCCCACCGGCCACGTGACCGGCACCCCCACCACCGCCCCCCTCACCCACCCGCCCGCCACCCCCGGCGGCGGCGCACCCCACACCCACCCCACCCCTCACCCCACGGAAGGCGACACCCCGCGATGACCGACCGGCCCGCCCCCGCACCCGACCAGCCACACGACCTCGTCGGCATCGGCATCGGCCCCTTCAACCTCTCCCTCGCCGCCCTCGCCCACAACATCCCCGCAGCCCCCGGCGACCCCCGCCCCCTCGCCGCGACCTTCTACGAACAACGCCCCGCCTTCCACTGGCACCCCGGACTCCTCCTCGACGGCGCCAGCCTCCAGGTCCCCTTCCTCGCCGACCTCGTCACCCTCGCCGACCCCACCAGCCCCTGGAGCTTCCTCAACTACCTCCGCACCCGCGACCGCCTCTTCCCCTTCTACTTCGCCGAGCGCTTCCACATCCAACGAGCCGAATACGACGCCTACTGCCGCTGGGTCAGCGAACAACTCCCCGGCCTCCACTTCGGCCACCAGGTCGACGCCGTCCGCTGGAACACCGACCGCGCCCTCTTCGAAGTCGACTTCACCCAACTCGACCGCGACGGCGAAGCCGAAGCCCTCGGCCGCGCCTACGCCCGCCACATCGCCCTCGGCATCGGCACCGAACCCTTCGTCCCCGAACCCCTCAAACCCCTCGCCGAAGCCGAATCCGTCCCCGTACTCCACTCCGCCGACTACCTCCGCCACCGCGAACGGCTCCTCACCGCCGACCACATCACCGTCATCGGATCCGGCCAGTCCGGCGCCGAGATCTTCCTCGACCTCCTGCGCGCCCGCCCCGAAGGCGCCGAGAACATCCACTGGCTCGCCCGCACCCAGGCCTTCGCGCCCATGGAGTACTCCAAACTCGGCCTGGAGCACTTCACCCCCGACTACAGCCGCTACTTCCACGCGCTGCCCGAATCCGCCCGCGACGAACTCGTCCCCCGCCAATGGCAGCTCCACAAAGGCATCGACGCCGACACCATCGCCGCCATCCACGACGAGCTCTACCGCCGCACCCTCCACGGCGGCTGGCCCGACGCCACCCTCACCCCCGGCGTCCACGTCCGCACCGCGGGCCGCGTCGCCAACACCCGCGTCGAACTCCACCTCGAACACACCCAGCAAGGCACCCGCTCCCGCCTCACCACCGACGCCGTCATCCTCGCCACCGGCTACCGCGAACGCCCCCTCGACGCCATCCTCGGCGGCCTCGACCCCTACCTCCGCCGCGACGCCTCCCACCGCCCCCGCATCGACGACCAGTACCGCCTGATCCTCGACCACGCCGTCACCGGACACGTCTACGTACAGAACGCCGAACGCCACACCCACGGAGTCGGCGCCCCCGACCTCGGCCTCGCCGCCTGGCGCAGCGCCACCATCCTCAACAACCTCACCGGCGCCACCCCCTACCCCCTCCCCGAACGCACCGCCTTCACCACCTTCGGCCTCGCCCCCCAACCACCGAGAATCCCCACCCAGGCCCCCGCCCTCGTCCCCCTCAGCCAGTCCGTCTGACCCCCCCGCACAACGAACGGCCCGGGCCCCCACCGAAGGGAGACCCGGGCCGAACCAGCACACCACCCAGCGTTACGGGAACACCGGCGTCCCCTCACGCGTCAGCCGCCACCCCACCGAAGCGAACGCCGCCGGATCCACCGACCCCTTCTCCCGCACCCACCCGATGATCGTGTTCCGGATCTCGTCCGAATCCGCCCACACCTGCTGCGCACCCGGCACATGCGGGAAGTTCCCCCCACCGCTCGCCCGGTAGTTGTTCACCGCGAACACGAACCGCGCCGCCGGATCGATCGCCGCCCCCTCGAACGACAACCCCACGATCCGCGAACCCACCGGCTTCGCGATATCGACGTCGTACGTCACCCCCGACACCGCGTCGTAGTTGTAGTCGGGAATCCCGTCCGCGTTCGTCAGCTTCGCCGTGTCCACCGGACCGCCCGCCGGCGTCTGCACGTAATACCGCGCCGAATACTCCAGGTAGTCCTTCAACTGGGCACCCGTCAGCAGCCGCGCCTCCAGCGTGTTCTCGAACGGATACAGCCCCGCCGCGTCCTTGATCGTCACATCACCGGCCGGAACCCCCGCCGTCCGCGAGAAACACGAAGCCTGCGACAGCACCGGCAGCGCCGCGAACTCGCCACCCGCCAACGCCGCCGCCACCGTCTCCGTCTGCACCTGGTTGATCAGATCGATGATCGGCTCGTCCTTCCACGGCGCGTCCGCCGTCGACATCGCCACCACCGACGTACCGATCACCTGGTTGACGTACTCCACCACCTTGCGGTGCTCGCGCCGCAGCAACGACGTCACCTTCCGGTCCTCGGGCACGGTGTTGGAGTTCAGCACCTGCGAACCGGCCTTCTCCACCGTCCAACGGCCCTTCTCCCACACCAGATCGAAGTCGAACAGCGTCAGCCGCTGCCCCCACTTCGCCGGCTCCGAGAGCACGACCCGCTTCCCGGTCTCCTTGTTCGTCACGAAGTGCTCGGCGATCTCCACATGCGCGTGCCCCACCAGAATCGCGTCGATCCCCGGCACCTGCTCCGCCACCAGCGCCGCCGCGTTCTCCACGTACGGCAACTGATCACCCCACGACGACGTCCCCGAAGAACCCGAATGCGCCGACACGATCACCACGTCCGCACCCATCGACCGCAGCTTCGGCACCCACTTCGCCGCCTGCTCCTCCAGACCCGGGAACACCATCTTCCCGCCCACATTCGCCTTGTCCCAGATCGCGACACCGGGATTCGTCAGCCCCAGCACCGCCACCCGAACATCACGCCCGTACGGCGTCCGCATCCGCTTGATGACATACGGGGCGAACGCCGGCCGCAACGTCTTCGCATCCAGCGCATTCGCCCCCAGCAGCGGAAAATCGCACTGCTCCTCGAATTTCCGCAGCACCGGAATGCCGTAATTGAACTCGTGATTCCCCAGCGCCGCCGCGTCGTAGCCGATCGCGTTCATCGCCTGCGCCATCGGATGCACCGGACCACGCCGCGCCGTGATCGGATCGACCTTCGCGTAGTAGTACGACAACTGCGTGCCCTGGATCGTGTCACCCGCGTCGATCAACAGCGTGTTCCGGCGGCCCTTCTCCCGGCGCACCCGGTCCACCAACGTCGAGATCTTCGCCAGACCGACATCGTTGTGGTCGCTGTCGTCGTACTCCTTGTCCGTGAAGTAGTCCCAGTTGAAGACGTTCCCGTGCAGATCCGTCGTGCCCATCACCGTGAACGAGTACCGCTTCGGAGGCCGCCCATGACCATGCCCGTGGCCATGCCCCGTCGCCTCCGCCGCACCGGCCGACCCCACGACCGCACCGCCCGTCATCGCCACACCCGCACCGGCGGCAGCCGAACGGCCCAGAAACGTCCTACGGTTCAACGGCATCTCTTCACTCCTCGTTCAGTAGGGCAACGCGCGTAGATTCTGGCCCAGCCACCACCACGCACAACACCCCACGCAGGTTTCGATCTGATGACCACGCGACACACACCACGACACACCACCCCCGTGCCACAGTGAACGCATGACCGAAACCCCCACCCCCGCGCCCCACCACTCCTACGGCACCCCCACCGCCCCCCACGTCACCGTCCGGGGCGAAGCCCACCTCGAAGTCGACCCCGAAATCGCCCACATCACCATCACCCTCACCGCCCGCAACACCGACCGCCGCACCACCCTCGACGACCTCACCCGCCGCAACACCACCACCCTCGACCTCATCAAGACCTACGGCGACGCCGTGGAAAAACTCGAAACCGGCACCCTCACCATCCGCCCCGAACTCACCCGCCACGGTCGCGCCGAACGCATCCGCGCCTACCACGGCAGCATCCAACTCACCGCCACCCTCAACGACTTCACCACCCTCGGCGAACTCGTCACCCGACTCGCCGACCACGACCTCACCCGCGTCGACGGCCCCTGGTGGGCCCTGCGCCCCACCTCCCCCCACCACGCCGCCGCCCGCCGCCAAGCCGTCCAGGAAGCCCTCCAGCGCGCCCGCGAATACGCCGAAGCCCTCGACACCCGCCTCGACGCCCTCCTCGAACTCAGCGACACCGGCGTCGGCGGCGGCCCCCGCATGGCCCGCGCCGCCTTCTCCACCCAGGCCTCCTTCGGAGGCGCCGGCACGGAAGCGGCCATCGACGCCGCCCCCATCGACCTCGAACCCGTACGCCAGACCGTCGACGCCCAGGTCGAGGCATCCTTCACCCTCATCCCACCGAACCTCGGATAAACGCTCATCAGAGCGCCCCGCCGCACAATTCAACACTTGTCAATAACCCTTCATCCAAAGGTTGTTGAGGTGTCACGCAGAGCCAAATACCTACCCGTAGGTAAGGTTTAGTCTCGAACCATGCGCCGAGCGAAAATCGTTTGTACCCTGGGACCCGCAACCGACACATACGACCAGATCAAAGCCCTGGTCGAAGCGGGAATGGACATCGCCCGCTTCAACCTCAGCCACGGCACCTACGCCGAACACGAAGAGCGCTACCACCACGTGCGCAAGGCGTCCGAGGAGACCGGCCGCAACGTCGGCATCCTCGCCGACCTTCAAGGCCCGAAGATCCGCCTCGGACGCTTCCGCGAAGGCCCCGTACTCCTTGAACGCGGCGACACCTTCACCATCACCGTCGAACCCCTCGAAGGCCAGGGCACCGGCGACATCTGCGGCACCACCTACGACGGCCTCGCCGCCGACGTCACCACCGGCGAACGCATCCTCGTCGACGACGGCCGCGTCACCCTCGAAGTCACCGACGTCGACGGCCCCCGCGTCCACACCACCGTCATCGAAGGCGGCATGGTCTCCGACAACAAGGGACTCAACCTCCCCGGCGTCGCCGTCTCCGTCCCTGCCCTCTCCGAGAAGGACATCGACGACCTCCGCTGGGCCCTGCGCACCGGCGCCGACATCATCGCCCTGTCCTTCGTCCGCACCGGACGCGACATCGACGACGTCCACCGCATCATGGACGAGGAGAACCGCCGCCTCCCCGTCATCGCCAAGGTCGAGAAGCCCCAGGCCGTCGACAACATCGACGACATCGTCGCCGCCTTCGACGGCATCATGGTCGCCCGCGGCGACCTCGGCGTCGAAATGCCCCTGGAACAAGTCCCCATCGTCCAGAAACGCGCCATCAAGCTCGCCCGACGCAACGCCAAACCCGTCATCGTCGCCACCCAGATGCTCGACTCGATGATCGACAACTCCCGCCCCACCCGCGCCGAAGCATCCGACGTCGCCAACGCCATCATCGACGGCACCGACGCGGTGATGCTCTCCGGCGAGACCAGCGTCGGCAAGTACCCCATCGAGACCGTCCGCACCATGTCCCGCATCGTCGAGGCCGCCGAGGAAGACATCCTCGCCAAGGGCCTCCCGCCCCTCACCGAACGCAACAAGCCCCGCACCCAGGGCGGCGCGGTGGCCCGCGCGGCCGCCGAGATGGGCGACTTCCTCGGCGCGAAATTCCTCGTCGCCTTCACCCAGAGCGGCGACACGGTCAAACGCCTCTCCCGCTACCGCTCACCCATCCCGCTCCTCGCCTTCACCCCCGACGAAGCCACCCGCGCCCAGCTCAACCTCACCTGGGGCGTCGAGACCTTCCTCGGCCCGAAGGTCGACTCCACGGACGCGATGGTCGCCCAGGTCGACGAGGAGCTGCTGCGCATCGGCCGCTGCGCGAAGGGCGACGTCGTGGTCATCACCGCCGGCTCCCCGCCCGGCGTCGCGGGCTCCACGAACCTGGTCCGCGTCCACCACATCGGCGAGGACGACAGCCCGAAGTAGGGCGGCTCAGTATTTAGGCCCGACGTGCGCATCCATGAGGGCGACGGATGCCCGTCGGGCTACGGAGATGTTGAGCGGTTTGCTGCCGCGCGCAAGGGTGGTCCACTCGACACCTACGGCGGTGAGGGTGTCGCTGAAGAGCTTGCGGATGTCGTCGGACCTGTTGGTGAAGAAGTACCGGGGGTACTCGTACCGCTTGCGTTCGCCACGGACCAGGCGCGTGGCCCAGTTGATGATCCGGCAGCCGTCGGAGTGGATGAGGCCGCGGATGAAATCCCAGGGATGAGCGTCCACGATCTGCTGCTGCCACGGTTCCAAGGTAATCCGGCGGTTGTGCTTCTTGCCGGGGCCGTGCTGAGGGAAGAGACAAGGCCAGTGCTTGCTGAAGGAAGTGACGTACTGGCAGCCCGCACTTGCCACCCGGCAGACCTTGTTGTGCGGTCGCGCGATCTGTATTGCTTCGGCGCAGGCGTCGATGAGACCTGGCCACGCGTCGGCGCACGCGATGCGCAGGGAGTGCACGCCTCGTCTGGTCGCACTGATGCAGCCGTCCCCGAGGTAGAGCCCCAGTAGGTAGGCGTACGAGGAGGGGTTCTCGATCGCAGTGGGTGCTTCGGAGCACCTCGGGCAGGGGACACCCCGACCGAGCGGTTCCAGGCGCGTCTGCCAGGAACGAATGGCGGCGCGCGAAATGCCGGTCTGCTTGCTCACGGAATTGAGGCTGCGTCCTTGCGCGACCAGAGCCAGAACTCGCTCGCGGGTTCCCACGTCGTACATGCTGCCGAGTCTTGTCGCACAAGCGGCGATCCGGCGTGGAATGGCGCGCACGTAATCAGATCAAGTGAAGTTCACTAAACGGTGTTGCGCCTTGGAATCCAAGGAAAAGTGCCCCAGGTGGGATTCGAACCCACACTGTCCGCTGTTTGAGAGCGGCCTCTCTAACCAGTTGGAGTACTGGGGCCTTAGAAAGGAAGGGTCATTGCTGCCCTGCGGGTCACTACCTTACAGGAGCTAGGTAGGCTCGTGGCAGCAGTATCTGCCCCATACCGAGGAGCCCCGTGACCACCCCCGAGTCGCCCCAGCCCGTAGACGCCGTCGACGACGACAAGTCGCACGTCCCGCCGCTGACGACCCGTGTCGTCATCGCCGAGGACGAGGCCCTCATCCGCCTCGACCTCAAGGAGATGCTGGAGGAGGAGGGCTACTCCGTCGTCGGTGAGGCGGGCGACGGGCAGCGGGCCGTCGAGCTGGCCCGGGAGCACAAGCCGGACCTCGTCATCCTGGACGTGAAGATGCCGGTCCTCGACGGGATCTCCGCCGCCGAGAAGATCGCCGAGGAGTCCATCGCCCCGGTCCTGATGCTCACCGCCTTCTCGCAGCGCGACCTCGTCGAGCGGGCCCGGGACGCCGGGGCCATGGCGTATCTGGTGAAGCCGTTCAGCAAGAGCGACGTGGTGCCGGCGATCGAGATGGCCGTCTCCCGGTTCGCGGAGCTGAAGGCGCTGGAGAGCGAGATCGCGGACCTGTCCCAGCGGCTGGAGACCCGGAAGCTGGTGGACCGGGCGAAGAGCATCCTGCAGACGGATTACGGGCTCTCCGAGCCGGCCGCGTTCCGGTGGATCCAGAAGACGTCGATGGACCGCCGGATGTCGATGCAGCAGCTGGCGGAGGCGTTGATCGAGGACGCCGAGGAGAAGAAGAAGTCGGCCGAGTAGCCGCGTAGCGCATCACGAGAGAGGCCCGCACCCGGGCGAACCGGGTGCGGGCCTCTTCCGTACGGCAGGGGTGTCAGTCCTCGCCGAGGTACGCCTTGCGGACCGACTCGTCGTGGAGCAGGTCCGAGCCGGCGCCGGAGAGGACGATCTTGCCGACCTCCATGACGTGACCCTGGTCCGCGAGGGACAGGGCGGCCTGGGCGTTCTGCTCGACGAGCAGGATCGTGGTGCCCGCCGCCTTGAGCTCGACGATGGTCTCCATGATCTTCTGCATCATGATCGGGGAGAGCCCCATGGAGGGCTCGTCGAGCATGAGCAGCTTGGGCTGGGACATGAGGGCGCGTCCCATGGCGAGCATCTGCTGTTCGCCGCCCGAGAGGGTGCCCGCGGCCTGCTTCCGGCGTTCCCCGAGGATGGGGAAGAGGTCGTAGGCGCGCTGGACGTCCTTCTCGATGCCTGCCTTGTCGTTGCGGAGGTAGGCGCCGAGGAGGAGGTTCTCGGTGATCGTCAGCCGGGGGAAGATGTGGCGACCCTCGGGGGAGTGGGCGATGCCCAGGGAGACGATCTTGTGGGCGGGGATGTTGGCCAGCGGCTGGCCCTCGAAGAGGATGCGGCCGCTGAGCGGCTTGAGCAGTCCGGAGAGGGTGCGCAGGGTGGTGGTCTTGCCCGCGCCGTTGGTGCCGATGAGGGTGACGACCTGGCCGGCGTCGACGGTGAAGGAGATGCCCTTGACCGCTTCGATCTTGCCGTAGGCGACCCGGAGGTCTTCGACCTCTAGCAGTGCGGTCATCGGGTGCCCTCCTCATCGGTGCTGGTGGTGTCGTCGGGCGCGGTGCCGTCGGCCGGTGTGTCGTCGGCCGGCGTGCCGGCGGCGGTCTTCGCCGGGGCCGGTTTGGCCGGGGCCGCGGCTTCGGCGTGGGCCTCGGCGGCTTCGACCTCGGCGACTTCTTCGGCGCCGGGGGCGCCTTCGAAGGGGGTGCCGAGGTAGGCGGCGACGACGCGTTCGTCCGCCTGGACGTCGCCGGGGGTGCCTTCGACGAGCTTCTCGCCCTGGACGAGGCAGGCGACGCGGTCGCAGAGGTTGAAGATGAACCGCATGTCGTGCTCGATGACGAGGACGGCGATGCCCTGGTCCCGGATGGCGAAGATGAGTTCTTCGGTGACGCGGGTTTCCTGGGGGTTCATGCCGGCGGTGGGCTCGTCCAGGAGGAGGAGACCGGGGTCGCTGGCCAGTGCGCGGGCGATTTCCAGCTTGCGCTGGTCTCCGTAGGGGAGGTTGCGCGCGAGGTGGTCGGCCTTGTCCTGGAGGCCGATGAACTCCAGGAGTTCCATGGCGCGTTCGCGGCTGGCGTCTTCGGCCTTGTGGTAGCCGGGGAGGCGCAGGAGGGCCGACCAGAGGCCTTCCTTGGTCCGGGTGTGGCGTCCGACGAGGACGTTTTCCAGGACGGTCATGTTGGCGAAGAGCCGGATGTTCTGGAAGGTGCGGGCGATGCCGGCCTTGGTGACGAGGTGGGGCTTGGGGGGCAGGACCGTGCCCTTGTAGCTGACCTTGCCCTCGGTGGGGATGTAGAGGCCGGTGAGGCAGTTGAAGAAGGTGGTCTTGCCGGCTCCGTTGGGGCCGATGAGACCGACGATCTCGCCGCTGTTGACGGTGAGGTCGACTCCTCGTACGGCGGTGAGTCCGCCGAACCGCATGGTGACGCCGCTGGCGTCGAGGACCGTGGTGGCGGTCGGGGTGGTGGTTTCGGTGGTCATGTGATCACGCCCCCGCCTTCGTGGTGCCGGCGGTCGTCTGGGTGAGTGGGGCGTCCTCGGCCGGTACGTCGAGTTGGCCTGTCTCGTGGAACTCGAGCTGCTTCCTGCGGTCGGCGACGAGGCCTTCGGGGCGGAAGCGCATGAGCAGGATCAGCGCGATGCCGAAGATGAAGAGCTGGTAGTCCTGCATGAACTGGAGCTTGGCCGGGATGAGGTAGAGCAGGGCCGCGCCGACGAGGGGTCCGCTGAGGGTTCCCATGCCGCCGAGGATGACGGCGGCGAGGAGGAAGGCGGAGTTCGGGGGTACGGAGCCGGCGAACTGGTACTGCTCGGGCGTCACGGTGTAGGAGACGTGGGCCTGGACGGTACCGGCGAGGCCGGCGAGGGTGGCGCCGAGGGCGAAGGCGAGCAGCTTGAGCCGGAAGGCGTTGATGCCCATGGCGGTGGCCGCGGTCTCGTCCTCGCGGATGGCGACCCAGGCGCGGCCGATGCGGGATTCTCCGGAGCGTCGGAAGACCAGGACGACGACGGCGGTGAAGACGAGCATCAGCAGGTAGTAGTTGGCCGACCTGCCGAGGGTGAACCCGGCGATGTCGTGGCTGATGCCGAAGTCGAAGCCGAAGAGGTTGAGGTCGGGGATGCTCGGGATGCCCTGGGAGCCGTTGGTGAGGTCCGGGCCGCTGACGCCGTTGAGGGCGTTGACGGTGAGCCGGAAGATCTCTCCGAAGCCGAGGGTGACGATGGCGAGGTAGTCGCCGCGGAGCCGCAGGGTCGGGGCGCCGATGACGACGCCGAAGACGAGTGATGCGGCGGCGCCGGTGAGGACGGCGGCCCAGAAGGGGAACTGGACGCCGACCGGTGAGAGCGGGGATCCGGAGACCAGGGCGGCGGCGTAGGCGCCGACGCCGAGGAAGGCGACGTATCCGAGGTCGAGGAGGCCGGCGAGGCCGACGACGACGTTGAGGCCGAGTGCGACGGTCGCGAAGATGAGGATGTTCGCGCCGATGAGGGCGTACTGCTCGTTCTGCTGGGTGAAGGGGAAGCAGAACGCCGCGACGAGTGCGGCGACCAGGGTGACGTTGCGGTGCTTGGTGGTCAGCCGGGTGACGCGGGCGATGATTCCTGCCCGGGTCAGCGCGGTGAAGCCGAACGCGACGCTGATGATGTAGCCGATGAAGAGCTCGGCGTAGTCGGTGTCGATGCCGTACGTGAAGACGTAGAGGGCGACGCCGAAGGCCGCGGCGATGATGAGGATCTCGGCCCAGTTGGGGAGTTCCTTGGAGCGTTCGGGCGCGGGGGCCCGGAGGCTGTTGACGAAGCGGTTGAGCGGGGTGGGGCGGGTGGTGTCGTCGAGTTCCTGGTCGGCGGTGAGGCCGAGGGAGGCGATGACGGCGATGAGGGCGCCGGCGAGGCTGATCCAGGCGCCGGGTTCCAGGTTGACGACGCCGCCGAGCTTGACGGAGATGGCGCCGACGGCGAAGCCGGTGGTGCCGAGGACGCCGATGGCGGCGAGCCGGACGGAGCTGTTGGTTCCGCCGGGTGTGAGCCAGCCGAGCCCCTTGATCCCGTAGCCCGAGAGGGCGAGCAGGAGGGTGAGGGCGGCGCCGACGAGGGTGAGGACCTGGAGGCCGCCGGGGTAGCCGGTGACGGTCAGGTCGCCGGGGAACTCGGCGGTCCAGGTCCAGGCGAGGAAGGTGCCGACGAGGGCGATGGCCGCGCCCGCGGTGGTGAGGTGGCGGGCCGCGGGCAGCGCGATGAGGGCGCTGTTGGTGGGCGTGGTGTTGGTGGTCATGGTCATCACGCCCGATCCGCGACGCGTTCGCCGAGCAGGCCCTGGGGGCGTACGAGGAGGACGATGATGAGGAGGGCGAAGGCCCATACGTCCTTCCAGGCGCCGCCGCCGAAGAGTTCCATGCCGGGAACTTCGCTCATGTAGCCGGTGGCGAGGGCTTCGGCGACGCCGAGGACGATGCCGCCGAGCATGGCGCCGTAGATGTTGCCGATGCCGCCGAGGACGGCCGCGGTGAAGGCCTTGAGGCCCATGATGAAGCCCATGCGGAAGCCGATCTGGCCGTTCTTGAGCCCGTAGGCGACGGCGGCGACGGCGGCGAACGCGGCACCGATGGCGAAGGCCATGACGATGATGCGGTCGGTGTTGATGCCCATGAGCTTGGCGGTGTCGGGGTCCTGCGAGGTGGCCTGCATGCCGCGGCCGGCCCGGGTCTTGGAGACGAAGAAGCCGAGGGCGAGCATGCACAGGGGGGCCACGACGAGGACGAAGATGTCACCGCGCTGGATGGTGGCGCCGAGGATGTCGAAGGCTTCGCCTTCGAACTGGGGGAAGGAGCGGTCCTTCGTGGCGTTGGGGTACCACATCCATACCGCTTGCTGGAGGGCGAGGGAGAGCCCGATGGCGGTGATGAGTGGTGCCAGGCGTGGGCCGCCGCGCAGGGGCCGGTAGGCGAAGCGTTCGGCGGCCATGCTGATGGCGACGGCGGCTATGACGCCGCCGACGATCATGAGGGGTATCGCAGCGATGAGGGAGAATCCGGACGGAAGCCCGAGGTAGACCGTGAGGGCTCCGAAGCCCCCGATCATGAAGATCTCGCCGTGTGCGAAGTTGATGAGCTGGATGATTCCGTAGACCATCGTGTAACCGATCGCGATGAGACCGTACATCGCGCCGAGGATGAGTCCGTTGGCCAGCTGTTGCGGCAGTTCGTTCACCGCAGGGCCTCCGTGGAGTGGTTCGGATATGGCACCGCGCGGGAGGGCTCGTAGCGCTCCCGCGCGGTCTGGTTGCTTTGTGTGATGGTGGCGGGGGGTGGCTGCCCCGGCCGGTGGTTACTCGACGGTGCTGCTGAGCTTGGAGACCCACTTGCCGCCGGTGACCTGGTAGGCGGTCATCAGGGTGTTGGTGGTGTCGCCGAATTCGTCGAACGAGACGGGGCCGGTGACGCCTTCGAACTTGACCTTGTCCATGGCTTCGAGGACCTTGGCGCGGCCGTCGTCAGCGGGGATCTTGCCGTCGTTCTCGGCGGCGACGATCTTGACGGCCTCGATGATGGCCCAGGTGGCGTCGTAGGTGCCGCCGCCGTAGGCCTCGTAGGCGTCCTTGTATCCGGCGGTCTTGTAGTCCGCGATGAACTTCTTGGCGGACTCGAGCTCCTCGACGGGCTTGCCGACGGAGGTGGCGATGTCGCCCTCGGCCTTCTTGTTGAGGGAGATGAAGTCGGCGCTGTACATGCCGTCGCCGCCCATGAAGGGGAGCTTGATGCTGTCCTTGATCTGCTGGCTCAGGGGGGCGCCGGCGGGGTATTCGCCGCCGTAGTAGACGGCCTTGGCGCCGGAGCTCTTGACCTTGGTGGCGACGGAGTTGAAGTCGCGGTCCTCGGGGTTCACGTGGTCGGTGCCGACGATCTTGCCGCCGAGCTCGGTGAACGTCGCCTTGAAGGAGGCGGCGAGACCGGCGCCATAGGGCTTCTGGTCGTCGATGAGGTAGACGTCCTTGATCTTCGCGGTCTCGAAGAGGTACTTGGCCGCGAAGGCGCCCTGGATCTGGTCGGTGGTGGCGGTGCGGAAGTAGGAAGCGTACGGGCGCTTCTTGTCGCCGGACTTCCAGTTGTTGCCCTGGGTCAGCTCGGTGCCGGTGTTGGCGGGGGAGACCTGGGTCAGCTTGGCGTCGTTGAGCGGCTTCTGCATCGACTGGGCGACGCCGGAGTTCAGCGGGCCGACGACACCGAAGACCTCTTTGGTGTCGATCAGTTTGACTGCGTTCTGCTGGCCGACGGAGGGCTGGGCCTGGTCGTCGAGGGCCTGCAGCTTGAAGGTGATGCCGGGGACGGTCTTGTCCTTGTTGGCCGTTTTCACGGCGAGCTCGGCGGAGTTCTTGATGCCGAGGCCCAGGGCGGACAGGTCGCCGGTCAGGGGGGCGTCGAGGCCGATGACGACCGTCTGGTTGCCTCCGTCGCCGCTGCCGCCGCTGCTGTCGTCACGCGACCCGCAGGCGGTGAGGGTCAGTGCTCCGGTGGTGAGCACTGAGGTGAGTATGAGCAAAGAACGGTGTCGCACGAAAGGTCCTTTCCCTGGCGCGGCCTCCTCTGCGTGAGGTGCCGTGTCGGTCGCCGGGCCGTACTGAGTTGGTACAGGGCCGTGCAGCAGACGCGCCCGGCGGCGCGGTGACTGGCGGTGACTCTAAGCGCAGCCGGGGGCCATCGGGACTGGTCGGCGGCGGATGTGACTCTCTTGTTATGCCCTTGAGCAAGGCTTGAGGTTCCTGTGAGGACATGTGCGGGTTTCGACGGGAGTGCGGAATGACCACATGGTGAGAACGCGCAGCTCTGCTAAGGGGCTTGAGGTGATCTTGGTGCTGACACGGGTCGATGGTCGCGGGGGCGCGGCGAAGTGTCCCGGGTGGTTCGGGCCGGGGTGCGCGGCTGGATCCCGCATTTCCTGCTTGTTACGCAGTGTTACATCGGTGTCCGGGGCCTCGGGGGCGTTGAGGCTGATGTGGCTGTTGAGTGGCTCATGGAACGCGCCGCGGCGTCAAGGGTGTTGACCGAGTGTGGTGGGCAACGCCCTTTCTTTGGTGGGGATATGGCACTGCCCGGCCGGAATGCGCGGGGTGCGATTCCGGCCGGGCAGGTGAGGTCTCCGTGTGAGGTGCGGGGGTTGGTGTGCGGTGGGGTCAGCCGGCTTCGGGCTTCGGGGTGTCGCGGAGGAGGCAGGTGAGGCGTGCGGTGCAGACCCGCTTGTCCTGTTCGTCGGTGATGACGATCTCGTACGTGGCGGTGGAGCGGCCCCGGTGTACGGGGGTGGCGACGCCGGTGACGAGGCCGTTGCGGACGCCTCGGTGGTGGGTGCAGTTCAGGTCGACGCCGACGGCGAGCTTGGCGGTTCCGCCGTGGAGCATGGAGCCGATGGAGCCGAGGGTCTCGGCGAGGACGGCGGAGGCGCCGCCGTGCAGGAGTCCGTAGGGCTGGGTGTTGCCTTCGACGGGCATGGTGCCGACGACGCGGTCGGCGGAGGCCTCGACGATGGTCACGCCCATGCGCTCGCCGAGGTGGCCGGCGGAGAAGAGGGCGGGCAGGTCGACGCCGAGTGCGGCGTATTCGTCGATGACTTCCTGCGGGAAGAGGGGTGCGGTGTGCTCGCCCATGGGTCCGGCTCCGTTCGTCTGCGCTGGTTCGTTGCTGTCTGCACTGTTCTTATCAGACGGCTGAGCGGACGCTTAGTGGGTGGCGGTTTTCAGTCGCTCCGGGTGTTCTCGGAGTCGCTCCGGGGGTTCTCGAAGCGGATGACGACCGACTTGCTGGCCGGGGTGTTGCTGGTGTCGGCCGTGGAGTCGAGGGGGACCAGGACGTTGGTCTCCGGGTAGTAGGCGGCGGCGCAGCCCCGGGCGGTGGGGTAGTGGACGATGCGGAAGCCCTCCGCGCGGCGCTCGACGCCGTCCTTCCACTCGCTGACGAGGTCGGTGTACGCGCCGTCGGCGAGGCCGAGTGCGGCGGCGTCCTCGGGGTTGACCATGACGATGCGGCGGCCGCCCTTGATGCCCCGGTAGCGGTCGTTCAGGCCGTAGATGGTGGTGTTGTACTGGTCGTGGGAGCGCAGGGTCTGCAACAGGAGCCTGCCGTCGGGGAGTTCGGGGTACTCGACGGGTGCGGCGGTGAAGTTGGCGCGGCCGGTGGCGGTGGGGAAGCGGCGTTCGTCGCGGGGGGCGTGGGGGAGGGTGAAGCCGCCGGGGCGGGCGATGCGGGTGTTGAAGTCCTCGAAGCCGGGGACGACGCGGGAGATGCGGTCGCGGATGGTGGCGTAGTCCCGCTCGAACTCCTCCCAGTTCGTACGGGACTCGGCGCCGAGCACCGCCCGTGCGAGGCGGGCGACGATGGCCGGCTCCGAGAGCAGGTGGGGGCTCGCGGGGGTGAGGTTGCCGCGCGAGGCGTGGACCATGCCCATGGAGTCCTCGACGGTGACGAACTGCTTGCCGCCCGTCTGGACGTCCTTGTCGGTGCGGCCGAGCGTCGGCAGGATCAGGGCGCGGGTCCCGGTGACGGCGTGCGAGCGGTTGAGCTTGGTCGAGACGTGGACGGTGAGGCGGGCGCGGCGCATCGCGGCCTCGGTGACGGCGGTGTCGGGGGTGGCGGCGACGAAGTTGCCGCCCATCGCGAAGAAGACCTTCGCCTCGCCGTCGCGCAGGGCCTGGATGGAGCGCACCACGTCCAGGCCGTGATGGCGCGGCGAGGTGATGCCGAATTCCTTGTCGAGGGCGTCGAGGAAGGCCGGTGCGGGCCGTTCGAAGATGCCCATGGTGCGGTCGCCCTGGACGTTGGAGTGGCCGCGCACGGGGCAGACTCCGGCGCCGGGGCGGCCGATGTTTCCGCGCAGCAGAAGGAAGTTGACGACTTCGCGGATGGTGGGCACGGAATGCTTGTGCTGGGTGAGGCCCATCGCCCAGCAGACGATGGTGCGCTTCGAGGCGAGGACCAGGGCGAGGGCCTGTTCGATCTCGGGGCGGGTGAGGCCGGTGGCCGCCAGGGTCCCGTCCCAGTCGGCCGCTTCGGCGGCCTTGGCGAACTCCTCGTAACCGTGGGTGTGTTCGGTGACGAACGCAGTGTCGACGGCGCCCTCGGTGGCGAGGATCAGCTTGTTGAGGAGGCGGAAGAGCGCCTGGTCGCCGCCGATGCGGATCTGGAGGAAGAGGTCGTTGAGGGGGGTGCCCTTGATCATGCCCTGCGGGGTCTGGGGGTTCTTGAACCGCTCCATGCCGGCCTCGGGCAGCGGGTTCACCGAGATGATCTTCGCTCCGGATATCTTGGCCTTCTCCAGGGCGGACAGCATCCGGGGGTGGTTGGTGCCGGGGTTCTGGCCGGCGACGATGATCAGGTCGGCCTGGTGGAGGTCTTCGAGCGAGACGCTGCCCTTGCCGATGCCGATGGTCTCGGTGAGCGCCGAGCCGGACGACTCATGGCACATGTTGGAGCAGTCCGGCAGATTGTTGGTGCCGAACTCGCGGGCGAAGAGCTGGAGCAGGAACGCGGCCTCGTTGCTGGTGCGGCCCGAGGTGTAGAAGAGGGCCTCGTCGGGGGAGCCGAGCGCGGTCAGCTCCTCGGCGATGATCGCGAACGCCCGCTCCCAGGACACCGCCTCGTACCGGTCGGCGCCCTCGGGGAGGTACACCGGGTGGGTGATCCTGCCCTGCTGGCCCAGCCAGTAGCCGCTGCGCCCGGCGAGGTCGGCCAGCGGGTGGGCGGCGAAGAAGTCGGGGGTGACGCGGCGCAGCGTCGCTTCCTCCGCCACGGCCTTCGCGCCGTTCTCGCAGAATTCGGCGGTGTGCCGTTTGTCGCCCTCGGGCCAGGCGCAGCCGGGGCAGTCGAAGCCGTTCTTCTGGTTGACCTTGAGGAGGGTCTGCGCGGTGCGGCGCACGCCCATCTGCTGCTGGGCGATGCGCAGGGAGTGGGCGACGGCGGGCAGTCCGGCGGCGGAGTGCGGGGCCGGGTCGACCTGCGGGGCGTCCTGGACCGGGTCACCGGTCGGCGGCTTGGTGGCCATGTTGCTGCTCCCCTTCGAGCGCTTCTTCCACGTGAGCGACGTGTCGATGTCCTCACCATCGATCCTGTCACGGTCCTTCGGATGTCGTGCCGGTCCGGATTGTCAGTGGTCCGTGGCAGGATCGGGGGCGTGGCTGAGACGGCATCGAAGAAGACGGCAGACAACCGACCGCGCCTGCTCCTCATGGACGGGCACTCCCTGGCGTACCGGGCGTTCTTCGCCCTGCCCGCGGAGAATTTCACGACGGCGGTGGGGCAGCCGACGAACGCCGTGTACGGCTTCATGTCGATGCTGGCGAACACCCTGCGTGACGAGGCGCCCACGCACTTCGCGGTGGCGTTCGACGTGTCCCGCAAGACCTGGCGCGCCCAGGAGTTCCCGGAGTACAAGGCGAACCGCTCCAAGACCCCCGACGAGTTCAAGGGGCAGGTCGAGCTGATCGGCGAGCTGCTGGACGCGATGCACGCGGACCGGTTCGCGGTGGACGGGTTCGAGGCGGACGACGTCATCGCGACGCTGGCGACCCAGGCCGAGGCGGCCGGGTTCGAGGTCCTGATCGTCACCGGCGACCGGGACTCCTTCCAGCTGATCACGGACAACGTGACCGTGCTCTACCCCACCAAGGGCGTCTCCGAGCTGACCCGGTTCACCCCGGAGAAGGTCGTCGAGAAGTACGGGCTCACCCCGCGGCAGTATCCGGACTTCGCCGCCCTGCGCGGCGACCCGTCGGACAACCTCCCGGGCATTCCCGGGGTCGGTGAGAAGACGGCCGCGAAGTGGATCAACCAGTTCGGTTCGTTCGCCGATCTGGTCGAGCGGGCGGACGAGGTCAAGGGCAAGGCCGGGCAGAATTTCCGCGACCACCTGGACGCGGTGAAGATGAACCGGGTGCTGACCGAGATGGTCCGTGACGTGGAGCTCCCGAAGGGCCCGGCCGAGCTGGAGCGCGCTCCGTACGACCGCACGGCGGTCACCGGTGTCCTGGACATACTGGAGATCCGTAACCCGAGCCTGCGCGAGCGGCTGCTGGCCGTCGACCCGGGTGCGGCCGAGGCCGAGCCGCCCGCACCGGCGGCGGGGATCGAGTTGGACGGGGCCGTGCTCGGCTCCGGCGAGGTCGCCCCGTGGCTGGAGGCGCACGGCGCGCAGCCGCTCGGCGTGATGACGGTGGACACCTGGTCGCTGGGGGCCGGCACGGTCACCGAGATCGCGCTCGCCGCCGCCGACGGGGCCGCCGCCTGGCTGGACCCGACGCAGCTGGAGGAGGCCGACGAGCAGGCGTTCGCCGCCTGGGTGTCGGACCCGGCACGGCCGAAGGTCCTGCACAACGCGAAGAACGTGATGCGGGTCCTGCCCGAGCACGGCTGGCGGCTCGAAGGCGTCGCGATGGACACCGCGCTCGCCGCGTATCTGGTGAAGCCGGGCCGCCGCTCCTTCGCCCTGGACGCGCTGGCCGTGGAGTATCTGGGCCGGGAGCTGGCCCCGGCCGCCGCCTCCGACGGGCAGCTGGCCTTCGGCGCGGACGACCGGGCCGAGCAGGACGCCCTGATGGCGCAGGCCCGTGCCGTGCTCGACCTGGGCGACGCGTTCACCACCCGCCTGAAGGAGGTCAACGCCACCGAGCTGCTGCACGACATGGAGCTGCCGACCTCGATCCTGCTGGCCCGCCTGGAGCGGCACGGGATCGCCGCGGACCGGGCCCATCTGGAGGGTATGGAGCAGCAGTTCGCCGGGACCGTGCAGCAGGCGGTGAAGGAGGCGCACGCGGCGGTGGGCCGCGAGTTCAACCTCGGATCGCCCAAGCAGCTCCAGGAGATCCTTTTCGGCGAGCTGGGGCTGCCGAAGACGAAGAAGACCAAGACGGGATACACCACGGACGCGGACGCGCTGGCCTGGCTGGCCGCGCAGACCGAGCACGAGCTGCCCGTCCTGATGCTGCGCCACCGCGAGCAGGCCAAGCTGCGGGTCACCGTCGAGGGCCTGATCAAGACGATCGCCGCCGACGGCCGGATCCACACCACGTTCAACCAGACGGTGGCGGCGACCGGCCGGCTCTCCTCCACCGACCCCAACCTGCAGAACATCCCCGTCCGCACCGACGAGGGCCGGGCGATCCGCCGGGGCTTCGTCGTCGGCGAGGGCTTCGAGACGCTGATGACGGCGGACTACAGCCAGATCGAGCTGCGGGTGATGGCGCACCTCTCCGAGGACGCGGGTCTCCTCGAGGCGTTCGCCTCCGGCGAGGACCTGCACACCACGGTCGCCTCGCAGGTCTTCGGCGTCGAGAAGGACGCGGTCGACGCGGAGATGCGCCGCAAGATCAAGGCCATGTCCTACGGCCTGGCGTACGGTCTCTCCGCGTTCGGCCTCTCCCAGCAGCTGAACATCGACCCCGCCGAGGCCCGGGTGCTGATGGACACCTACTTCGAGCGGTTCGGCGGGGTGCGGGACTATCTCCACCGGGTCGTCGAGGAGGCCAGGGCCACCGGCTACACGGAGACGATCCTGGGCCGCCGCCGTTATCTCCCCGACCTGAACAGCGACAACCGCCAGCGCCGCGAGGCCGCCGAGCGGATGGCGCTCAACGCCCCGATCCAGGGCACCGCCGCGGACATCGTGAAGGTGGCGATGCTGCGGGTGGACAAGGCACTGACCGAGGCGGAGCTGACCTCGCGGATGCTGCTCCAGGTCCACGACGAAATCGTCCTGGAGATCGCGAAGGGCGAGCGGAAGCGGGTGGAGGAGATCCTGCGCCACGAGATGGCCCACGCCGTCGAGCTGCGCGCCCCGCTGGACGTCTCGGTCGGCGTCGGCAAGGACTGGGAGTCGGCCGCGCACTGAGCGAGCCAGGAGGGTGGGCCCGGGACCGCATCGCGGTCGCGGGCCCACCCTCTTCCGTTCGGTTGTGGGCCCGCCCTCTCTCGTTACCGCTCCCGGCCGGCCGGCACTCCCGTACGGGACTCGGGCTCCTGCGGTACGCGCACGGCTCGTCCCGGGCCCCGTGTCCCCCGCCGCCCGCGCAGCAGCCGCATCCACACCCCGTACAGCAGCAGTCCGGCCGCCAGTCCGGCGCCCGCGCCGAAGCAGGCCGTGGGGATGATGTCGAGCGGGCTCTCCACCCGGCCGAAGTGGGCGTACCAGCGGGCGCACCGGTGGACGACGCCGACCAGCACGCACAGGGCCAGCAGGCCGAGCGCGCCCCGCCGTTCCCGGCGGCCGAGCACCGGGACCTCGTCGGGCACGGGGGCCGGGGCGGTGCGCCGCAGCCCGGTGGCGGCGAACCAGCCGATGACGACGAGGGCCAGGGCGGAACTGCCGTACTGGACGAACTGGAACACCGGGAAGCCGCCGACGGTGCGGCTGAGCACCGGCACCAGCTCCGTCCCCCACCGGCTGTGGTGGGTGAACGCGTCCCACACCACATGGGTGGCCGCCCCCAGCGCACCGGAGACGGCGAACCACAGCCAGGCGGACGGCCCGAAGGAGGCGCGCGTCCACCGCTGCCCCCGGACGAAGGCGTGCACCCGGCCCCGGACCCGTACCGGCAACAGCGCCACCAGCGGTTCCCGCAGCAGCGCCCACACCGCCACCAGCACCGCGGCGATGGCCACATTCACCGTGACCACCCCGAGGAAGGTGTGCGTGAACGACCCGAACTCCATCGCCCCGGGGATCACCGTGTCCGCGAAGTAGGTGATGTCGGGTGCGAACGAACCGGCGACGAGCGCCGAGGGGAACAGCGGCCACCGGGCGGTCCCGTCCCGGCGGACCGCCGGGAGCACGGCGGCGGCATGACTGAGCGTGAACGGCATGGCGGCAAGTATGCGGGACCGTCAGGGCACCCGTCCGTGACCGACCGGACAAGGTGCGACCGGGAAGGTGAGAAAACAGTAAGAAGCGGTCAGGGCTCGGTGTCCGGGCGACACAAGTTGCCGTAGGGTCGCTGGAGTCCACGCGCTGGGGAGCGCGAGCAGCCTTCGAGGGGGAGGGACCGGAACGTATGGCAGCGCACATTCGCCGACGTCTGCGCAAGGGGGCCACGACCACCGCGGTGGCGGCAGCCGCCGTGGCGGCGCTCGCGGCCTCGCAGGCGCCCGCAGCGACCCTGGCCGAAGGATCCACCGGCAACGGTGACCCGAAGGCGGCCGGTGAGGACACCGCGAGCGCCGGGGACGACGGCGCCGCGACCGGCAACTCGCCCTACTACACGGACCTTCCGCCCCTGGTCACGCCCGACAAGCCCGGATCGTCCAGCAATCTGCCGACGACCGGGAGTGCGGAAGCGGGCATTCCGGCGTCGATCCTGGCCGCGTACAAGCAGGCCGAGCGGACCGTCGCGACCACCGACCCGAACTGCCGGCTGCCCTGGCAGCTCCTCGCGGCGATCGGCAAGGTCGAGTCCGGCCAGGCCCGCGGCGGACGGGTCGACGCCGACGGCACCACCACGTCCCCGATCCTCGGCCCGGCCCTCAACGGCCAGGGCTTCGCACTGATCAAGGACACCGACGGCGGGGCGTACGACGGCGACGCGGTCCACGACCGCGCGGTCGGCCCGATGCAGTTCATCCCGTCGACCTGGGCGTCCTGGGGTCAGGACGCCAACGGCGACGGCCGCAAGGACCCCAACAACATCTTCGACGCGGCGCTCGCCGCCGGCCGCTACCTCTGCGCCAACGACCGCGATCTGGCCATCGCCGCCGACCTCGACAAGGCCGTGCTGAGCTACAACCGCTCCACGGAGTATCTGCGCACCGTCCGCTCCTGGTTCTCGTACTACCAGCGCGGTACGCACGAGATCCCCGACGGCACCGGAACGCTGCCCACCTCCCCGAGCACCCCCTCCCCGAGCCCGCGTCCGGGCACCAGCACCGGCCCGAGCGGGACCCCGAGCCCGAAGCCCTCCCCGTCCAAGCCGGGCGGAAAGCCGTCTCCCGGCCCCTCGAAGCCCGGCGACGGCTCCACCAGCCCGAAGCCGAAGCCGCCCACGCCCAAGCCGACGCCGCCTGCCGAGACCTTCGGCTCCCTGGAGAACGCGGGCACCGGCCCGCTGCGCGCCACCGCGGGCCAGGAGTTCGACGAGCGGGTCTCCGTCCGTGCCCGCAACGCGCTCGGCGCCCCGCTCGCCAAGGTGCCCGTCACCTTCACCGTCACCGGGAACACCGGCACGCTCTTCGCCGGCGGCAAGAAGACCGTCAAGGTGACGACCGGGGCCGACGGCACCGCCACCGCACCGGCGCTCCAGGCCGGCGAGAAGGCCGGGGAGTTCACGGTCACCGCCGTCGCCGGCGCCGGCCGGCCGCGCACCCTGACCTACGCGGCGACCGTCACCGCCCGCCAGGCCGACGCGATCGCCCGCACCGACGAGAAGGCGCTCGTCGCCGCCCCCGGCGAGAAGTTCGCGAACGCCGTCACCGTCAAGGCCACGTACAAGGACGCCGCCGCGGCCGGAGTGGCCGTCACCGCCACGATGGTCAAGGACCCGCTGGGGCTCTTCGACAACGACAAGGGCCCGTACTTCAAGGACGCGGACGGCAAGCCGGTCCGCACCCTCACCACCCTGACGACGGACGCCGACGGCGTGCTCCGGCTCCCGGAGATCTTCGCCGACGACACCGAGGGCACCTATCTGCTGCGCCTGACCACCGAGGGCGGCGCCTCGGTCGTCATCGAACTCACCGTCCAGGCCCCGGAGGAGACGGACCCGGAGGAGACGGCTCCCGAGGAGCCGGCACCGGGAAAGACGGAAACCCCCGGAGCCTGACCCCTTGGCAGCGCGGTACCGCAGTACCGCACAGCAGTAGCGGACAGCCCCTCGGCCACCCGGCCGAGGGGCTGTCCGCTGTGTTCTCATCTCGCGCCCCGGTTGCTACGGTGCCCCAGCCCTGACGACCCATCAGGTCGCCGTCATCGGATCACAGCCCCCGGGAGGCCGAGCATGCGTGCCCTCGTCGCCGCCGCCATCGGACTGGCCGCCGCCCTCGCGCTCGTGTTCACCATCTCCGCCGTCGGCTCCCCGGCCGGGGAGACCTCGCCCGAACCCCTGCTGACCACCGTCCCGGGCCCGAAGAGATAGCCGCCGCAGAGGGAGAGGTCACCACCATGCGCCGCCGAGCCGGTCTCGTACTCCTGGCCTTCGCCGTGTTCTTCGCCGCCATGTCGCCGCTGATGCGCTGGTACGCCTTCCCGCGCCTGGCCAAGGTCCCGCCGAGCCAGTACCAGGAAGTCGTCCTGGAGGCGTCCCCCGCGACCCTCCTCGACTACACCACCCTCAAGGCGAAGAAGGTCGACAAGGTCACCATCGTCCAGACGCTCAAGGGCAACGTGGAGGAGTCCGAGAAGATCGAACGCAGCGCCGGACGCGACGTCGTCGTCTGGGACGCCCTCTCCTACATCCAGGGCCCCGACGGCAAGATGGTCTCCGAGATCCCCGAGCGCTACATCTTCGACGCCCACACCCAGGCCCCCGTCAACGCCACCGGCGAAATGGTCGACGGCGACCCGGTCCGGCGCGAGGGCATCGAGTTCAAGTGGCCCTTCCTCACCGAGAAACGGGACTACGAGTACTTCGACGCCCAGAGCCGCACCACCGCCCCCATCCACTACAAGGGCACCCGCACCTTCCGCGGCCTGGAGGTCTACTACTTCGAGCAGACCATCCCGTGGACCAAGGTCCCGATGCCCAAGAAGATGCCCATCGAGGGCATCACCGCCGAGCAGATCGCGCAGACCGGCATGACCCGCTGGTACACCACCAAGCGCATGTTCTGGGTCGACCCGGTCACCGGAGCCCCCGTCAACGGCGAGGAGATCCACAAGGAGGAGCTGCGCAACGCCAAGAAGATGGGCATGTCGCAGGACACCGTCACCGCGTTCTCCGGCCATGTGAAGATGCGCGAGGACTACATCGTGGACACCGTCGAGCTGGTCAAGTCCCAGCGCGTCCTGGTCCTCCTGCTCACCTCGTACCTGCCCTGGGGCTTCCTCGGCCTCGGCCTCGGACTGTTCGCGCTCGCCCTGTGGCTGGAGGCGCGTTCCAGGCAGCCGCGGCCGGAGAGTCCTAGGAACCCTGCCGCTTGAGCCGCGCCGAGGTGAACCGCGTCGCCAGTACGGTCGTGGGGTCCTCCGGCCACGGATGCTTCGGGTAGCGGCCGCGCAACTCCGCCCGTACGGCCTTGTACCCCTCCTGCCAGAACGACGCCAGGTCCGCCGTGACGGCCGCGGGCCGCCCGGCGGGGGAGAGGAGGTGGACCAGGACCGGCACCCCGGCCACCCGGGGCGTCTCGCCCAGCCCGAACAGCTCCTGGAGCTTCACCGCCAGCACGGGCTGCTCCCCGCCGTACTCCACCCGGATCCGCGAACCGCTCGGCACCTCGATCCGCTCCGGCGCCAGCTCGTCCAGCCGGGCGCCCTCCCCGGTCGCCCAGGGCAGCAGCCGCCGCAACGCCTGGCCCGCGTCGATCCGCCCCAGATCGGAACGCCGCCGGGCCCGCGACAGCTCCGGCTCCAGCCACGCCCCGGTCTCCGCGAGCAGCGCCCCGTCCGAGACGTCCGGCCACGGCGACCCCAGCACCCGGTGCAGGAACGCCAGCCGCAGCCGCAACTGCTCACTGTCCCGGGTCCACCGCAGCAGCCCCAGCCCTTCCCGCCGCAACCCCTCCACCAGGGCCCCGCGCACCAGCTCCGGATCGGGCTGCTTCAGCGGCCGTACCGCCAGCTCCACCGCTCCCAGCCGGTCCACGGACCTGGCCACCACCGCACCGTCCACCCAGCGGACCTCCTCGCCCCGCACCCGCAGATGCCCGGCCGCCAGCAGCGCGGTGGGCTCGTCGACCACCGCAGCCAGCCGCACCCGCGCCGAGGCCGCGTGGGAGGGCCGGTCCGCGACCGCCACCGCCAGCCAGGGCGCACTGCGCAGCCGCGATCCGTCCCGCAGCTCCGCGCCTGTACCCGACGCCATCAGGAAGGCCCCGTCGCCCCGGGCCCGCGCCACCCGCTCGGGGAAGGCCAGCGCGGCGACGAGCCCCACGACGGCGTCGTCGGTGCGGGTGGCGTCCTTCCCGCCCGACGTGCCGCCGCCCAGCGACGACGACAGCCGGCGCACCTCCTGCTTCCAGCGCGCCGCGTACCCGTCCTGGCCCCGGCGGGCCGTCCGCAGCGCCGCCGCGAGATCGTCCCCGTACTCCCGCGGCGGCTCCTCGCTCAGCAGGGCCACCACCTCCGCGGCCCGCCGCGCCCCGACCTCCCGCGCGCCGTCCAGCAGGGCCCGCGCCAGCCGGGGATGCAGCCCGAGCCGGGACATCCGTACGCCCCGGTCGGTGACCCGGCCCTCGCCGTCCACCGCGCCGATCGCGTCCAGCACCTCCCGCGCCGCGCCCATCGCCCCGGCGGGCGGCGGGTCCAGCAGCGCGAGCGAGGAGGCGCCCGGATCGCCCCAGCACGCCGCCTGGAGCGCGAACGCGGCGAGGTCGGCGACCTTGATCTCCGGCGATGGGAAGCGGGCGAGCCGCCCGTCCTCGGCCTGGTCCCAGCACCGGTACACCGCCCCCGGGGCCTCCCGCCCCGCCCGCCCGGCACGCTGCCGGCCGGCCGCCTGGGACGCCCGTACGGTCGTCAGGGCGCTCAGGCCCCGGGCATGGTCGGTACGGGGTTCGCGCGCGAGACCCGAGTCGACGACGACCCGCACGCCCGGCACCGTCAGGGACGACTCCGCCACCGAGGTCGCCAGCACCACCCGCCGCCCCTCGGAGGAACCGGCCAACACCGCGTCCTGCACGGCGGCCGGAGCCCGCCCGTGCACCTGGAGCACCTCGGCGGCCACCCCGGTGAGCTGCCCGGCCACCCGCGAGATCTCCCCGACGCCGGGCAGGAAGCACAGCACGTCCCCCTCCCGCTCACCGAGCGCCCGCCGCACGGTCCCCGCCACATGCGTCAGCAGCGCCGGATCCACGCGCATCCCGTGCGGCGGCTTCACCGGACGGGCGGGCGGCGCCCAGACCACTTCCACCGGATACGAGACGCCCTCGGCCTCGACCACCGGGGCATCGCCCAGCAGCCGTGCCCAGCCCTCCGCGTCCGTCGTCGCGGACGCCGCCACCAGCCGCAGATCGGGCCGGATCGCCTCGCGTACGTCCAGGAGGAACGCGGCGACCGTGTCCGCGTCCAGATGCCGCTCGTGGCACTCGTCGATGATCACCACGTCGATCCCGGCCAGCTCCTGGTCCCGCTGGAGCCGCTGGAGCAGCACCCCGGTGGTCACGACCTCCACCACGGTCCCCGGGCCCACCACACGCTCGCCGCGCACCGTGAACCCGATCCGGCCGCCCGGCCGCTCGCCCAGCAGCCAGGCCATCCGCCGCGCCGCCGCCCGCGCGGCGATCCGGCGCGGCTCGGCGACCACGACCCGGCGCACCGGTCCCTCCCCGGTCAGTCCGGCCAGCACCAGCGGGACCAGCGTCGTCTTGCCGGTGCCGGGAGGGGCGCACAGGACGGCGACGCCCCGGTCATCCAGCGCGCGCTCCAGGGCGGGCACGGCGGTGCGAACGGGCAGACGGTCCAGGGCTTCGGTACGGATCACGCCCCCAGTGTCGTACGGGCGTCACGCCCCCGGTGTCGTACGGGCGCTTCCGTCCGCGAACGGTCAGTCCCGCTCGCAGACGAAGATCGCCGTGCCCGGGATCAGGTTGCCGCGCAGCGGGGACCAGCCGCCCCACTCCTGGTTGTTCCAGGCGGGCCATTCCGGTTCCACCAGGTCGACCAGCCGGAAACCGCCCGCCACCACGTCCCGGACCCGGTCGCCCAGGGTGCGGTGGTGTTCCACATAGACGGCGTCGCCGTTCTCGTCCTGCTCCACATAGGGGACACGGTCGAAGTAGGAGGCGGCGACCGACAGCCCCTCGGGCCCGGGCTCGTCCGGGAACGCCCAGCGGATCGGGTGGGTCACGGAGAACACCCAGCGCCCGCCGGGCCGCAGCACCCGCCGGACCTCGCGGAAGACCTGGACGGGGTCGGCGACGAACGGGACCGCCCCGTACGCGGAGCAGGCCAGGTCGAAGGAGCCGTCCCGGAACGGGAGCCGGCCCGCGTCCGCCTCGACCAGCGGGAGGTCCTCGCCGATCCGCAGGGCGTGCTGGAGCTGGCGGTGCGAGAGGTCGAGCGCGACCGGGCGGGCGCCCTGGCCGGCCAGCCACCGCGAGCATTGGGCGGCCCCGGCCCCGATCTCCAGGACGTCGAGGCCCTTGAGGGAGGAGGCGGGCCCCAGCAGGGCGGCCTCCGCCTCGTCCAGCCCTTCCGGACCCCAGACGAAGCGGTCGTCCCCCAGGAAACCGCCGTGGTCCGACTGGTACTCGTCCGCGTTCCGGTCCCACCAGCCGCGGCTGGCCCGGCTGCTCTCCGCCTCGTCCGCCGCGCGGCGGGTGGCTTCCGGTTCGATGGGTTCCGCGGATTCTGTGGGTTCTGCGGAGTAGGTCCCGTGGATCTCTTGGCTCATCGTGCCCGTCGTTGTAGTTTGCCTTCACCCGCCGCTCGCGGTACGTACCAGAGGGCGTACCCCGGGGGTACGGACGCGTGTCCGCGGCGCCGTGCCGTAGTGTTCTCGGGCCGATGTGGCCTCGGAGAACACGAGTTGTGCCGGGTTTGGGGTGATGTGCCCCGGGTGTGCGCCTTCGCGCATTGACCCTGTCCGGCTGCCCCCGTATGCTACAAGTTGCGCTGCGAGCCTGCGCGCCTCAGACCTAGCAGGCCGCGCTCGCGTCTGTTGCATGTCCCCTCGGTTGTCGAGGCGTCTCTCCGGAAACGGATGGCGCTTTCCAGGCTGTCCGGCTTCTGCAGAGGCGATACGGGCTTTCGGCGTAGCAGTACCTACGACTCTCTGTCCGTACCGGAGCCCTTTCCCACATGACGAGCAGCACCGAGACCACCGCCACCACTCCGCAGGTTGCGGTCAACGACATCGGCGACGCGGACGCGTTCCTCGCGGCGATCGACGAGACGATCAAGTACTTCAACGACGGCGACATCGTTGACGGAGTCATCGTCAAGGTTGACCGGGACGAAGTTCTCCTCGACATCGGTTACAAGACCGAAGGTGTCATCCCGAGCCGCGAGCTCTCGATCAAGCACGACGTCGACCCGAACGAGGTCGTCAAGGTCGGCGACGAGATCGAGGCCCTGGTTCTCCAGAAGGAGGACAAGGAAGGCCGCCTGATTCTCTCGAAGAAGCGCGCTCAGTACGAGCGTGCTTGGGGCACCATCGAGAAGATCAAGGAAGAGGACGGCATCGTCACCGGTACCGTCATCGAGGTCGTCAAGGGTGGTCTCATCCTCGACATCGGCCTCCGTGGCTTCCTCCCGGCGTCGCTCGTCGAGATGCGTCGTGTCCGCGACCTCCAGCCCTACGTGGGCAAGGAGCTCGAGGCCAAGATCATCGAGCTGGACAAGAACCGCAACAACGTGGTCCTGTCCCGCCGCGCCTGGCTCGAGCAGACCCAGTCCGAGGTTCGCCAGACGTTCCTCACGACCCTGCAGAAGGGTCAGGTCCGCTCCGGCGTCGTCTCCTCGATCGTCAACTTCGGTGCCTTCGTGGACCTGGGTGGCGTCGACGGTCTCGTGCACGTCTCCGAGCTGTCCTGGAAGCACATCGACCACCCCTCCGAGGTTGTCGAGGTCGGCCAGGAAGTCACCGTCGAGGTCCTCGACGTCGACATGGACCGCGAGCGCGTCTCCCTGTCGCTCAAGGCGACGCAGGAAGACCCGTGGCAGCAGTTCGCCCGGACGCACCAGATCGGTCAGGTCGTCCCGGGTAAGGTCACCAAGCTCGTTCCCTTCGGTGCGTTCGTGCGCGTCGACGAGGGCATCGAGGGTCTGGTCCACATCTCCGAGCTGGCCGAGCGCCACGTGGAGATCCCGGAGCAGGTCGTCCAGGTCAACGACGAGATCTTCGTCAAGGTCATCGACATCGACCTCGAGCGCCGTCGCATCAGCCTCTCGCTGAAGCAGGCCAACGAGTCCTTCGGTGGCGACCCGGCCTCGGTCGAGTTCGACCCGACCCTGTACGGCATGGCCGCGTCGTACGACGACCAGGGCAACTACATCTACCCCGAGGGCTTCGACCCCGAGACCAACGACTGGCTCGAGGGCTTCGAGGCGCAGCGCGAGGTCTGGGAGACCCAGTACGCCGAGGCGCAGTCGCGCTTCGAGCAGCACCAGGCCCAGGTCATCAAGTCCCGCGAGGCCGACGAGGCTGCTGCGGCCGAGGGCGCTGCTGCCCCGGCCGGCGCTGCTCCGGCCGCCTCCGGCGGCAGCGGTGGCGGTGGCGGTGGCGGCGGCGGTTCGTACTCCTCGGAGTCGGCGGACAACTCCGGCGCCCTGGCGTCGGACGAGGCCCTTGCCGCGCTGCGCGAGAAGCTCGCGGGCGGCCAGAGCTGACGCTCTGACCCCGGCGGCTCATCGGCTGCAGTAGCTGTAGAGCGTTGAGTGAGGCCCGTTCCCTTCGGGGGGCGGGCCTCACTCGCATGTTCAGCCCGTCATGGCGTCACGGCGATGTTGGTCAGCCCCTTGCCGCCGGTGACGGTGTTGCTCGCGTACACGGTGGTGCGGCAATCGGAGCTGTCGTTGGTGACGTTGATGGCGAGCTGCTTGTCGCCGGTGGCCCCGGAGAGGTCCGAGGAGTTGTCGCGGAAGACGGTGCCGCAGCCCCAGCCGCTCTGCTGGGTGTGGGTCTCGTAGCCGTTGTTGGTGGTGCGGGACCCCTTGTTGCCCTCGACCAGGACGTTGTTGCCCTTCACATCGACCCAGGAGTCGTCGTAGTTGGCGCCCGTCAGCCCGTGGCCGTCGAAGGTGTTGCCGATGATCCTCGCGCCGGTCGTGCCTTCCTTGATGTCGATGGACTCGCCGCCGACGTCGGGGCCGATGGTGTTGTTCAGGATCTGCGCGTTGTCGCTGCGGTCGGAGAGATCGCCGGCCGAACCGACGTACACGCCCTCGCCCATGCCGCGTCCGTTCTGCCCGGTGTCGTAGATCCGGGAGTTCTTCAGGACGCCGTCCTTGCTGGACCGACGGAAGTGGACGCCCTCCATGTCCAGGTCGTGCACGGTGACCGAGTCGATCACGACACCGTTCGCCGCGTCGGCCATGATGCCCTTCTGGCCGCCCTGGATCGTGACCCCCTGGACCGTCCAGTACGAGGCGCCGTTCAGGTGCAGCCCATAGCCACCGCCCGCTGTCAGGACGGCCCTGCTGGAGCCGGTGAGGGTGATCCGCGCCCCGGAGGTGCCGGGCCGGGTGGCCTTGAAGTTCCCGGTGTACGTGCCGTCGGCGAGCCGGATCGTGTCACCGGGGGAGACGGCGGTGAGCGCCGACTTGAGCTGGGCGGCGGTGCTGACCTCGATGACCGCGGCGTTCGCGGGTCCGGCGCCGGCCAGGGTGAGACCACCGGAGGCCAGGGCGGCGGCGAGCAGAACGGTGAGGGGGGAGCGGGTGCGCATGGGGGGTGCCTTCCCGTCGGAGGGGTCCAGATCGTTCCCGTACATGAATGTGGTACGCGTGTCTGAACGTGTTGCCCAGTGACGGTAGGGACGACGCCGGGGCGCGTCAAGGTCTGGACCAGGATCGGCGGGCGACGCCGGACCCGGTGAAACGCTCGCGCGGCGCGGGCAACTGATGGGCCGTGACCCGCGCGCGCCGGGGAAAGGTGCGGGCACGGGGAATGCTCGTGCCGACGCTCGTGTTCTTCCCTAGGAACACGAGGAGGAGCGGTAACCGTGCCTGATCCGCAGAGTTTGTACGAATGGGAGCCGAAGGGCCTGGCCGTCGTCGACATGGCGCTGGCGCAGGAGTCGGCCGGCCTGGTCATGCTCTACCACTTCGACGGCTACATCGACGCGGGCGAGACCGGCGAGCAGATCGTCGACGGCCTGCTGGAGACGCTGCCCCACCAGGTCGTCGCGCGCTTCGACCACGACCGGCTCGTCGACTACCGCGCACGGCGTCCCCTGCTCACCTTCCGGCGCGACCGCTGGACGTCCTTCGAGGCCCCGACCCTGGAGGTCCGGGTGGTCCAGGACGCCACCGGAGCGCCCTTCCTGCTGCTGTCGGGCCCGGAGCCGGACGTGGAGTGGGAGCGGTTCGCCGCCGCCGTCGAGCAGATCGTCGAGCGCCTCGGCGTCCGGCTCGCGGTGAACTTCCACGGCATCCCGATGGGCGTCCCGCACACCCGCCCCGTCGGCATCACCCCGCACGGCAACCGCACCGACCTGATGCCGGGCCACCGCAGCCCCTTCGACGAGGCCCAGGTGCCCGGTTCCGCCGAGGCTCTCGTGGAATACCGGCTGATGGAGTCCGGCCACGACGTCCTCGGCGTCGCCACGCACGTACCGCATTACGTCGCCCGGTCCTCCTACCCGGACGCGGCGCTGACCGCGCTGGAGGCCATCACGGCCGCGACCGGTCTGGTGCTGCCCGCCCTCGCGCACTCCCTGCGCACCGAGGCGCACCGCACCCAGACCGAGATCGACCGGCAGATCGGCCAGGGCGACGAGGAGCTCGTCTCCCTCGTCGAGGGCCTTGAGCACCAGTACGACGCCGTCGCCGGGTCCGAGACGCGCGGCAACCTCGTCGCCGAGCCGGTCGATCTGCCGTCCGCCGACGAGATCGGCCGGGAGTTCGAGCGCTTCCTCGCCGAGCGGGAGGGCGAGGGCTGAGCGCCCCCGCCGGGCCCGTAGGCTGCGGCCCATGCTGAAAGTGGGCCTGACCGGCGGCATCGGCGCCGGCAAGAGCGAAGTGTCGCGGCTGCTCGTCGAGTGCGGCGCCGTCCTGATCGACTCCGACCGGATCGCCCGCGAGGTCGTCGAGCCCGGTACGCCCGGACTCGCGGCCGTCGTCGAGGAGTTCGGGCCGGACGTCCTGACCGCCGAAGGCACCCTGGACCGTCCGGCGCTCGGCGCGCTCGTCTTCGCCGACGCCGAACGGCTGGCCGCGCTCAACGCGATCGTCCACCCCCTGGTCGGCGCCCGCGCGGCCGAGCTGGAACGGGCGGCCCCCGAGGACGCCGTCGTGGTCCACGACGTCCCCCTCCTCACCGAGAACGGGCTCGCCCCTTTCTACGACCTGGTCGTGGTCGTCGACGCCTCCGTGGAGACCCAGCTCCACCGGCTCGTGACGCTGCGCGGGATGACCGAGGCCGACGCCCGTGCCAGGATGGCCGCCCAGGCGACCCGCGAACAGCGCCGGGCGGTTGCCGACCTGATCGTGGACAACGACGGGCCGTTGGAGGCGCTGGAACCGCAGGTCCGCACGGTCTGGGACGAGTTGGTCCGCAGGGCTGCCGCCCGCTGAGCGCGCGTACGGGGACACCCCGGCCGGACGTGGCGGAATACCGGCTCCGGGGCGGGCGTTGGAACCCGCGAGGGAAGGGAAGGACACGACCGTGCCCGAGAGGAATCCGGAGACCCACGTCATCGACTTCCGTGCGGCCGAGCAGCTGCTCGACGCCCGGGACCCCCGAGGTGCCGTCAAGCTCCTCGACTCGGTGATCGCCGCACATCCGGAGAACACCGCCGCCCGGCTGCTCCGGGCCCGCGCCTTCTTCGCCGCCGCCCAACTGCGCCCCGCCGAGCTGGAATTCGAGCTGGTGCTGGAGCGCGAGCCGGACAACGCGTTCGCCCACTTCGCCCTGGCCCGCACCTTCGAACGGGCCGGCCGCCCCGAGCAGGCGACCCGGCACTTCCGGCTGGCGGCGGCGCTCGACCCGAAGCCGGAGTACCTCCGCGCCGCGAAGTTCGACGAGCAGGCCTGAGGCCTCCAGCCAGGCCCGAGGCCTCCAGCCAGTCCTGAGGCCTCCAGCCAGTCCTGAGGCCTCCAGGGGGGGGCAGGGGGAGTCAGCGGGGTCCGGTGGAGGGGCCCGCCCGTCCACCGCCCTTCCAGCCGCTGTCCGGGCCCGGCCCCGGCCGGCGTGGACGTCCGTCGCCGTGGTCCGGTTCGTACGGCGGGACATCACGGCCCGGCTGGAAGTGCGGGCCCTGGCGCATGCGGTACGTGACCACGCAGAAGTCCACCACCGCGAGCAGCAGCACCACCGCGCAGGCCGCCGCCCAGCCCGGCCGTCCGGTCAGGGAGAACGCCACCAGGCCGAAGAGGGCCCAGAGCATCCCCCACAGACTCAGCCAGAGCCGCATCCGCAGCGGACTGCGGGCGGTCGCGGGTTCACTGCCGGTACGCATGGCGATCACCTCACTCACCAGCATGGACCCACCCGGCGGCGGACGGAACAGGAGGCGGGGGCGGGGAACCGTGCCCGGCGGCGGCTCGTTCGTCCGGCATGGGCGAATCACTGGTACGCGAGGGGTACGCGGGGACCGGCCCCGGAGCCATCACGCCGGACGGGTGCGCGGTGGAGCTGTATCGCCGGCTGGCCGTCGGCGAGGAGCCGGACGTGATCGCGGGCGTGGCCCCGGCCGGGGCGAGCATCCTCGAACTGGGCTGCGGGGCGGGCCGGGTGACGCACCCGCTGGTGCGGCGCGGGTTCCGTGTGACGGCGGTGGACGAGTCGCCCGAGATGCTGGAGACCATCGTCGGGGCACGCACGGTGCGGAGCCCCATCGAGTCGCTGGACCTGGGCGACGAGCGGTTCGACGTGGTGCTGCTCGGCTCGTTCCTGGTCCACGCGGGCGAGCACCGGGTGCGCGACGGGATGCTGCGCGTCTGCCGGACCCATGTGCGGGACGACGGGATCGTCCTCGTCCAGCGCGAGGGCGTGGCGCACCGCTCGGAGCTGCCGTGGGAGCGGACCGACCCGTCGGGCGGCCTGGTCCGGATCGTCTCCGTGGATCCGGTGGGCGACGGCGTGCGTTCCGTGCGCGCGGAGTATCACTTCGACGACGCGCGATGGACGCAGACCTTCCGGTCGCGGGAGCTGTCCGACGAGGACCTGGCCGGGTATCTCGCGGCGGCCGGCCTGAGGGTGGACCGCACCCTCACCGACGACGGCACCTGGCTGCTGGCCCGCCCCGCGCTCTGACGTCCGTACGCGAAGCCATGACCGCGGACGATCAGTGCACGAAGCTGTAGCTGCGCCACGGGCCGCTGCCCGGCGCCGTCACATCGCTGAACCTGGTCGCCACATACGTCGTCCCGCCGCCGGTGCAGTCACGTGTGCGGTACAGGATGATGTCGACGAGCGTCCCGTTCTCCACCTCGTGGGCTCCCGCCGGGGCGATCCGGTGGCAGCCGCGTACCGACGGGCTGTTCACCTGCACCACCGCTTCGCGTTCCGTCGTGTACGTCACCGGGCCCACGGCGGTGCGGCCGAGCCCGGAGCAGCCCGAGACGGCGAGAGCGAGGAGCGTGACTCCGGCGGCGATCCCGAGGCGGCGTCGGCGGTGAACGGTGGCGGTCACGGACATGGGCGGGTCCTCGTCTGCTCGTCCGGTGCTCGTCCGGCGAATCGGTACGTCGGGAAGACGTGCTGGCGCTGGCCACCCTGCCCGCCCGGGGTCGCCCCGGCATCCGGTGCGCGCCCGACCGGGCGAGTCGCCGTTCGGCGGGGGTTCACCGTGCGCCCAAATGGGGCATAAATGAGTAAAAGGTGTTATGCGGGTGCGTTGAGTGTCCGCTTTCCTTCCTCTCAGGGGGCCCGTGATGGCTCAGGAGCTGGTGATCGCGTTGGTGGCGGTGCTCTGCGCCGCGGCGCTGTACGTGGCCTCGGCGGCGCGGGTGATCCGGCAGTACGAGCGGGGCGTCGTGCTGCGGCTCGGCAGGCTGCGGGACGAGGTGCGGCGGCCGGGCTTCACGATGGTCGTGCCGGGGATCGACCGGCTGCGCAAGGTCAACCTGCAGATCGTCACCATGCCGGTGCCCGCACAGGACGGCATCACCCGGGACAACGTAACCGTCCGCGTGGACGCCGTCATCTACTTCAAGGTGGTCGACCCGGCGAGCGCCGTCATCGCGGTGGAGGACTACCGGTTCGCCGTCTCGCAGATGGCCCAGACCTCGCTCCGGTCGATCATCGGCAAGAGCGACCTGGACGACCTGCTGTCCAACCGCGAGAAGCTGAACCAGGGGCTGGAAGTCATGATCGACAGCCCGGCGGTCAGCTGGGGCGTGCAGATCGACCGGGTGGAGATCAAGGACGTCTCGCTGCCGGAGACCATGAAGCGGTCCATGGCCCGCCAGGCCGAGGCCGACCGGGAGCGGCGCGCCAGGGTGATCAACGCCGACGCGGAGCTCCAGGCCTCGAAGAAGCTGGCGCAGGCGGCCGGCGAGATGTCCGCCCAGCCCGCGGCGCTCCAGCTGAGGCTGTTGCAGACCGTGGTCGCCGTCGCGGCCGAGAAGAACTCCACCCTGGTGCTGCCCTTCCCGGTGGAGCTGCTCCGCTTCCTGGAGCGCGCGCAGCAGCCGGCGGCGGAGACGGGGCACGACGAGCCTGCCGCGTCCTCCGGTCCGGCCGTACCTGTCGCCGCCTCCGGCCCGGCCGTACCTGCCGCCCTGTTCGACCCGACCGCACCGGCCGCCGGATCGGCCCCGGCGGAGCCGTCCTCCTCGGAGAAGCCGTTCGCACATCACTGAGCGTGGTGGGCCCGCTCGCGGAGCAGGGTGGGCGCCCGGTCGGTTCCTGCGGCGCTGAGCTGGGGTGATGCGGCAGGAGTCCGGAGTGTCAGACCTCCCGCCTAGACTCGCGGAGTCAGCACATTCCGTGCCGACGGAGACCGTGGATCAGGTGGGAGGGGGTGGCGGACATGACGGCACGGGCCCGTGAGGGCGAAGCGTGGGACACCGAGGGCGCGCCCCGGACCGCCGACGTCGGCCGCCTGCTGCGCTGCGCGGCGGTCTTCCTGCCCGGCGCGGTGCCCAGGGACGGCCGCATCGCCTTCTGGGACCCGCACGCGGACGGCCGGGACCCGCACGCGGACGGCGGCCCGGGGCGCGGTGAGGGTGCTCAGGCGTGGAGCGGCACGTCCTTCGCGTACGCGGACGCCACCGGGCACCCCGACTCCGTCCCGTACACCGGCGCCCGGCTCACGGTCGTCCGCCCGGACCCGGCGGCGGGCCCCGGGCGCGTCCGCACCACCGGGGCGCCCGCGGCGCTGCTGTCCGTGGCCGACGCGCTGCCCCTGCTCGTCCGGGCCCGCCATCACGCGTCCGCCCACCCCGCCACCCGCTGTTGGGGCGCGGCCGCGCTGCACGCCCTTCAGCTCGTCGCGCGCGGCAGGCTCCTCCCCGGACTCACGGCGGACGGCCACGACGCCTGGCGGGCCGGCCCGAGGGACGCCGAGGACGTCGCGCATCTGCGGGCGGTCGCCGCCGCCCTGCCACCCGAGGGGCGCGCGGTGCCCGTCCCCGCTTCCGCGCCGCCCCGGCTCCCCGACTCCGAGGCCCTGATCGGGTCGTTCCTGGACGCCGTCGCCGACACGCTGCCGCGCACGCCCGCCGCCGCGTTCGCCATGGGCGCCCCGTTCGCCGCCCGCGAGGCCCAGCATCTGCCCCATGCCGCCGCCTGGGCCGTCGAGGTGTCCTCGGGCCTGGACGCGGGCGTGCGGGTCTCGCTGCGCCTGGACCTCTCCGCGTACGAGCTGTTCGACACCGCCGACACCTACGCGGTCACCGCCGCCCGCGAGGGGGCGGAGGCCGCCGACGGATCCGCCCGTCCCGAGCACCCGGACGATCCGGCGGTCCGCCATGCCGCCGCGGCGATCGTGCAGGTCCACAGCCTCGCCGACCCGACGTACATGGTGGACGCGGCCGCCCTGTGGAACGGCGCGGCGGGCGAGCCGTTCGGGCCGCGCTCCCGGGTCGACGCGGTGCTGGCCCTGCGCCGCGCCGCCCGCGTCTGGGCCCCGCTGGAACGACTCCTGGGGCAGCCCGTCCCCGACGTCCTCGCGATCACCGAGGACGAGCTGTACGAGCTGCTGAGCGACGCCGGATCCCGGCTGGCCGCCGCCGGGGTCGGCGTGCACTGGCCGCGCGAGCTGGCTCGTTCGCTCTCCGCGGCCGCCGTCGTGCGGCCCGCGCCCGGATCGGCCACCGACGGCACGTCCTTCTTCGACGCCGAGCACCTCTTCGCCTTCGACTGGCAGCTGTCCCTGGGGGACGAGCGGCTGACCGAGGCCGAGATGGACACCCTGGCCGAGGCCCACCGCCCGGTGGTGCGGCTGCGCGACCAGTGGGTGGTCGTCGACCCCGCCCTCGTACGCAAGGCGCGCAAGCGGGAGCTGGGGCTCCTGGATCCGGTGGACGCGCTGGCCGTCGCCCTCACCGGCAGCGCGGAGGTGGACGGCGAGCGGGTGGACGCCGTGCCCGCCGGGGCGCTGGCCGCCCTCCGTACGCGGATCCTCAGCCAGGACCTGACGATCGCGCCGCCGCCCGGCCTCGACGCGACCCTGCGCGACTACCAACTGCGCGGCCTGGCCTGGCTGGACCGGATGACCTCGCTCGGGCTCGGCGGCTGCCTCGCCGACGACATGGGCCTCGGCAAGACGATCACCCTCATCGCCCTCCATCTGCACCGGGCCCACCCCTCGCCCACCCTGGTGGTCTGCCCCGCCTCCCTCCTCGGCAACTGGCACCGCGAGATCAACCGCTTCGCCCCCGGCGTCCCGGTGCGCCGCTTCCACGGCACCGACCGCACCCTGACCGATCCGGACGGCGGCTTCGTCCTCACCACCTACGGGACCATGCGCTCCAGCGCGACCCAGCTGGCCGAGCAGAGCTGGGGCCTGGTCGTCGCCGACGAGGCGCAGCACGTCAAGAATCCGCACTCCACCACGGCCAAGGCGCTGCGCACCATCCCCGCCCCGGCCCGGGTCGCCCTCACCGGCACCCCCGTCGAGAACAACCTCTCCGAACTCTGGGCGCTCCTCGACTGGACCACACCGGGACTGCTCGGCCCCCTCAAGGCGTTCCGGGCCCGGCACGCCCGGATCGTGGAGAACACCGGCACCGCCGCGGGCCTGGGCAACGAGGAGGCGGTGGAGCGGCTGTCCCGGCTGGTGCGGCCCTTCCTCCTGCGGCGCAAGAAGTCCGACCCCGGCATCGCCCCCGAGCTGCCGCCCAAGACGGAGACCGACCACCCCGTCCCCCTCACCCGTGAGCAGGCCACGCTCTACGAGGCGGCCGTCCGCGAGACGATGGCGCAGATCGAGGCGGCGGAGGGCATCGCCCGCCGGGGTCTGATCATGAAGCTGCTGACCTCGCTCAAGCAGATCTGCAACCACCCCGCCCAGTATCTGAAGGAGGAGCCCACCCGGCTCACGGGCCGCTCCGGCAAGCTCGCCCTCCTCGACGAACTGCTCGACACGATCCTGTCCGAGGACGGCTCGGTCCTGATCTTCACCCAGTACGTGACGATGGCGAAGCTCCTCTCCGCCCACCTGGCCTCCCGCTCGATCCCCTCCCAACTCCTGCACGGCGGCACGCCGGTGCCCGAGCGGGAGCGGATGGTGGACCGCTTCCAGTCCGCCGAGGTCCCCGTCTTCCTGCTCTCCCTCAAGGCGGCCGGCACCGGGCTGAATCTGACCCGCGCCGCCCACGTCGTCCACTTCGACCGCTGGTGGAACCCCGCCGTGGAGGAACAGGCCACCGACCGGGCGTACCGCATCGGCCAGACCCAGCCCGTCCAGGTCCACCGGATCATCGCCGAGGGCACGGTGGAGGACCGGATCGCCGAGCTGCTGGAGTCCAAGCGGGCCCTGGCGGACGCGGTGCTCGGCAGCGGGGAGAGCGCCCTGACCGAGCTCAGCGACCGTGACCTCGCCGACCTCGTATCCCTGCGGAGGCCCGCATGAGTCCCCGCATGAGCCCGCGCCCGACCACCGGCCCGGCCGCCCGGCGAACGGCCCCCCGCGCCCGGCCGGGACCGGACGATCTGCGGCGCACCTTCGAGGCGGTGCCCGCCCGCACCTCCGCCGAGGGCGAGCCCTTCGCGGCCAGTTGGTGGGGCCGGGCCTGGGTGGACGCGCTGGAGTCGCTGTCGATGGACGAGGCCCGGCTCGCCCGCGGCCGTACGTACGCCGACGACGGCCAGGTCGCGGCGATCACCGTCACCCCGGGGCGCGTCGTCGCCTATGTGCACGGCAGCCGGGCCCGCCCCTACCGCGCCGAACTACGGCTGCGCACCTTCACCGACCCCGGCTGGGAGACCCTGCTCGACGCGGTCGCCGCCCACCCCGGCCATCTGTCCGCGCTGCTGGCCAAGGAGATGCCGCACTCCCTGGCCCACACCGCCGAGGAGGCCGGGGTCCGGCTGCTGCCCGCCGCCGACGACCTCGACCCCAGCTGCACCTGCCCCGACCACGGGCGGCCCTGCAAACACGTCGCCGCCCTCTGCTTCCAGACGGCGCTGCTGCTCGACAGCGACCCGTTCGTCCTGCTGCTGATGCGGGGCCGGGGCGAGCGCGAGCTGCTGGACGAGCTGGGCCGGCGCAACGCCGAACACTCCGCCCGCGAGCGCCCCGCCGCCCCCGCCGTCCCGTCGGTCGGGGCCCAGGAGGCCTTCGCCGGACGCTTCCTGCCCCCGCTGCCGGCACCCCTCCCCGTCCCGCCGCACCCCGGCCAGCCGCCGTCGTACCCGGATCTGCCGGGCGCCCGCGACCCGCTGGGCCTGGACCACCTCGCCACCGACGCCGCCGCCCGCGCCCACGCCCTGCTGACCACGGGCCGCGATCCGCTGGCCGGGCTCACCGCGTGGCAGGACGCCGTCCGCCTCGCCGCCGCACGGCCGACCGCCGGGCTCACCGCCACCACCCGCGCGCTCTACCGGGAGCTGGCGTACGCCACCGGCCGCACCACCACCGACCTCGCCCGCGCCGTCGCCGCCTGGCGCCAAGGCGATGCCGAGGGCCTCGCGGTCCTGGAGACGCCCTGGGACCCGCCGGCCGGCCCCTTCGACCGGGCCAGGCCCGCGCTCGCCGCCGCCGGCTTCCCGCGCTTCACGCCCTGGCGCAACCACCTCACCCACCCGGCCGGTTCGCTCCAGCTCCGCTTCGGCCGCGACCACCGCTGGTACGGCTACGAATCCGACCCCGGCAGCGAGGACTGGTGGCCGCGCGCCGCCCCGGACCCCGACCCGGTGACCGCCCTCGAAGCGCTGCTGGCCGGTGACTCGGTCGCCGACGCCTCCGGGACCGACCCCCACTACGTACGGTAAAACCCTTGGCCGGCGGGGTGTTGCCCCTGTTAGCGTCCTCGACGTGGCGAAACTCAATCAGATCATCGCAGTGGAGAAGGGCGTCAAGTCCAAGGCACACCAGGACCTGACGGCGGCACATCACGGCCTCCAGAAGACCGGACTGCTGGCCGGTATCTCCCGGACCTACCAGCCCAAGGACGAGGAGGGCGAGCAGCTTCCGCCCGAGTCGACGCTGGTGCAGGTCAAGGCCGAGGACGTGCTGCGGGACACCGCGGCCACGCTGACCCGGCTCTTCGATGTGACCGCCACGAAGGACTGGGCGAACTGCTCGGCCAGGGCCGATGTGTCGGTCGACGGCCGGGTGCTGGTGAGCGAGGTGCCGGTGTCGTATCTGCTCTTCCTGGAGAAGCAGCTGACCGACCTCAACACCTTCGTCCGCAAGCTGCCCGTGCTGGACGCCGCCGAGGCCTGGGTGCAGGACCCGTCGACCGACTCCTGGAAGACCGAGCCGGTCCGCACGCTCCGTACGAAGAAGGTGCCCCGCAACCACGTCAAGGCGGAGGCCACCGACAAGCACCCGGCGCAGGTCGAGGTGTACTACGAGGACATCCCGATCGGTTACTGGACGACCGTGAAGTTCTCCGGGGCGCTGCCCGCGCGGCGCGTCAACGAACTGCTGGACCGGATCGAGAAGCTCCAGCAGGCCGTGAAGTTCGCCCGCGAGGAGGCCAACGGCGCGGAGGTCACCGACCAGCGAGTGGGTGATGCGGTATTCGGTTACCTCTTCGGGTGACCGACCATGGATTCCCCGGCCGCCGTCCATGGGGGCCGGGGTGCGCGAGGAGCGCAAGCTGAAACTGAAGCTTGTCGTGAAGGCGCGGTACCAGTGGAGGTTCGACTCCTCCCTCCGGCACGGGCCGGAGTAGCCCAAGCAGGCAGAGGCAGCCGCCGTCAATCTCAGACTCTTGCTCCAGACTCAGCATTCGCCGCCGATCGCCGGATCGAACGGGCCCGGGCCCACGCGCGTCGAAATGCCGGTTCAAGTCCGGCCCGCAGAGCTCCGATCTGCGGTGGTCCAAAGGCAGGACGCGACGACATCATGACTGACCCGGACTCTTAAACGTGCCGGCGTGCCAGATGGGTGGCACTCTCAGGGCCCGGAGGCCGGCTACGCCTCCGGGCCCGCTCCCGTTTCCACGGGAGGCGCAGGGCACAATGCAGGGCGTGCAGGGGACAACAGACGTGCAGGGAACACCGGACCCGCAGGACACACCGGACACGCAGGACACGCAGGGTAGGCAGGACACGGCCAGGAGGCTGCGGGCCGTCTGCGACGAGGTGTCGGACCGGTTCTACGAGCGGGCCGAGGTGGTACGCACGCTGGTGGTGGCCCTGCTGGCCGGGCAGCACTCGCTGGTGCTCGGCCCGCCCGGGACGGCGAAGTCCGAGATCGCCCGGGAGCTCACCGGCAGGATCGACGGGGCGGCCTACTGGGAGATCCTCCTGTCGAAGTTCACCGCGCCGACGCGCATGTTCGGTCCGGTCGACGTCGCCGCGCTGGCCCGGGGCGAGTACCGCCAGGTCTACGAGGGCCGGGCCACGACCGCGCATGTCGCGTTCATCGACGAGATCTTCAAGTGCTCCACCGCGGCGCTGAACGAGACCCTGGGCTACCTCAACGAGCGCATCTACCACCCCGAGAGCGGCGGCGAGCCGATCCGCTGCCCGCTGATCGGCGCCATCACGGCGAGCAACGAACTGCCCACCGGGGACGACACGGCCGCCATCTACGACCGGCTGCTGGTGCGGATCGAGGTCGGCTACCTGGCGGACCCCTCGAACTTCGCCGAGCTCATCCGCTCCGCCGTCAGCCGCCCGGAGGCCCCGGCCCGGACCACGGTGGAACTGGCCGCGCTGCAGCACGCCGTGACCGTGGAGGTCCCGGCCGTGGACGTTCCCGACGCCGTCGTGGACGCGGTGTGCGTGCTGCGGGCCGCCCTACGCCGCAAGGAGCTCGTCGCCTCCGACCGCCGCTGGCGGCAGGCGGTGGGGCTGCTCCAGGCGTCCGCGTACCTGGACGGGCGTACGGCGGTCGCCGAGACCGACCTGTCGGTGCTGACCCATGTGCTGTGGGACTCCCCGGCGCAGCGCCCCATCGTCGAGCGCGAGGTCCTGCACCTGGTCAACCCCGACGCCAAGGAGGCGCTCGACCTGGCCGACACCCTCGACGAGCTGGAGGCCCAACTCGACGCCCTGGCGGGGCAGTCCCGCGAGGTGCTGAGCGACTGGGTCATCAAGCAGGCCCACAACAAGCTCGCCACGGCGGGCAGGCGGCTGGAGAAGCTGCGCGAGGAGGCGGCGGGCGCGGGCCGCTCCACCGCCACCATCGACCGGGTCACCGGTCGTCAGCGCGCCGTCCGCGCCCGCGTGCTCACCGAGGCGCTGGGCATGGACGCCGCCACGGCCCAGGCCCAGCTCTGAACGCCGGGACGTGGCCGGAACCCACCGCCACTGCCACCGCTATCGCCGCCGCCGGACATGCCGGGGCCGTGGTCGCGGACCGGTTCGAACGGTTCACCTGGCGCGACACCTACGAGCAGTCGGCCGGACTGCGTGACCTGGCCGAGGCCCTGGAGGCGGACCACGACCACGCCACCGACCTGCTCATTGATGTGTTCCTGGCCGCGTACAAGGTCGGCCCGCGGCTGCGCGAACCCGCGGAGATGAGGCCGTCCCGGCTGGTCAACCACCAGCTCCTCACCCAGCTGATGGCGTCACCGGACTTCGCAGAGCTGCGCCGGGAGACCGCGGGCGATCCCTATGCCGCCGCCATGGCCGTACTCGCCCAGTCCGCCGCGCTGCGCCGGATGCTGGAGAGCTCCCGGGACGCCCGGGGGCAGGCCGAGCGGGCGGAGAAGGCCCGGCAGACCGCCGAGGACGCGGCGGCGGCCGTGGGCGAGGCGCTCCAGCGGGCCGCCGACGGAGCCGCGGCGGACGGCGCCGCACCGGCCGAAGCGGACGGCGGCACACGGCCCGAAGCGGACGCCGACGCTCCGGACCCCGCCGATGCCGTCCGCCGGGCGGTCGAAGCCGCCGAGGCCGCCGGGGCCGCCGGGGCCGCCGCGCGGCAGGCCGCCCAGGACGCCGCGCACACCGCCGCCGGGGCCCCGGGCATCCGCGCCGCCGCGCGTGACGGGGTGGCGAAGGCGGCCGGGGCCGTCCGGCAGGAGGCCGCACTGATGCGGGCCTGGGGTGTCGGCCCCGGCGAGCTGCAACGTATGCCGTTCGACCGGCGTGCCCGGCTCGCCGAGCGGCTGCGCACCGGCCGTCTCGCCGCATGGGCGGAACTGATCGGCCGTTTCCGGCAGATGGCCGACGGCGAGCGGGCCCGCAAGGTGGAGAACGCCACCGGCGAGCTGATCGGTGTCACCCTCGGGGACGACCTCTCCCGCCTGATCCCCTCCGAACTGGCCCATCTCGGCCTGCCCGCGACGCGTGCGGTCTTCGCCGCGCGCTACGCCGCCGGGGAGCTGATGCTCTACGACAGCCAGGGGGAGCAGTCCACGGGGCGGGGGGCCGTCATCGCGTGCGTGGACACCTCCCATTCCATGTACGTGGCGGGGCCCGGCGGGGTCACCCGGGAGGCGTGGTCCAAGGCGTGCGCCCTGGCGCTGCTCGACCAGGCCCGCCACGCCGACCGCGATTTCGTCGGCATCCTGTTCTCCGCCGCCGACAAGGTCCAGGTCTTCCGCTTCCCGGCCGGACGGTCCGCCGGCATCGACCGGGTGCTCGACTTCGCCGAGACCTTCCTCGGCGGCGGGACCAGCTACCAGGCGCCCCTGACCGCGGCCCGCGAGCTGCTGGAGGAGGAGTTCGACGAGGCCGCCGCCCTGCGCGGCGACATCGTGATGATCACCGACGACGAATGCGGTGTCACCGAGGAATGGATGCGCGGCTGGAAGGACGCCCGGCGCCGGCTGGGCTTCCGCGTCTTCGGCCTGGCCGTCGGCGCACCGCGCGCCGCCGACACGGGCTCGGTCCTGGACGCGCTGTGCGACAACCTGCGCTCCATCGAGGACCTCACCGACGTCCACGCCGCCGCCGACCTCTTCCGCCTCATCTGACCCCGAGCACCCCGAGCGACCGCGGCGGTCGGGTCACCGGCGGTATCCGTCTCACTGGCGGTATCCGTCCAGGAAGCGGCCGATGCGGCTGATCGCCGCGTCGAGGTCGTCGGCGTACGGGAGGGTCAGGATGCGGAAGTGGTCCGGGCGCGGCCAGCTGAAGCCCGTGCCCTGCACCACCTGGATCTTCTCCCGCAACAGCAGGTCCAGCACGAACTTCTCGTCGTCGACGATCGGGTGCACCTTCGGGTCGATGCGGGGGAAGGCGTACAGCGCGCCCTTCGGCTTCACGCACGAGACGCCCGGGATCTCGTTCAGCCGCTCCCAGGCCCGGTCGCGCTGCTCGTGCAGCCTGCCGCCCGGCGCGACCAGCTCCCGGATGGACTGCCGGCCGCCGAGCGCGGCCTGGATGGCGTACTGCGCCGGGGCGTTGGGGCACAGCCGCATGGAGGCCAGCATGGTGAGGCCCTCCAGGTAGTTGCGGGCGTGCTGCCGCGGACCGGACACCACCATCCAGCCGGACCGGAAGCCGGCCACCCGGTACGTCTTCGACAGCCCGCTGAAGGTGAGGCAGACGAGGTCCGGGGCGAGGACCGCGGCGCTGTGGTGCTCGGCCCCGTCGTACAGGATCTGGTCGTAGATCTCGTCGGCGAACACCATCAGGTGGTGGCGGCGGGCCAGATCCAGAATGCCTTCGAGGATCTCGCGCGGATAGACCGCGCCGGTCGGGTTGTTCGGGTTGATGATCACGACCGCCTTGGTCCGGTCGGTGATCTTGGCGGCCATGTCGGCGAGATCCGGATTCCAGTCGGACTCCTCGTCGCAGACGTAGTGCACGGCCTTGCCGCCCGCGAGCGTGGTCACCGCCGTCCAGAGCGGGAAGTCCGGGGCCGGGATCAGCACCTCGTCGCCGTCCTCCAGCAGCGCCTGCACCGCCATGGAGATCAGCTCGGAGACCCCGTTGCCGAGGAACACGTCGTCCACGCCGACCTCGGTCAGCCCCATGGCCTGGTAGCGCTGGACCACCGCGCGCCGGGCCGAGAGGATGCCGCGCGAATCGGTGTAGCCGTGCGCCTGCGGCAGCATCCGGATCATGTCCTGGACGATCTCCTCGGGAGCCTCGAAGCCGAAGAGCGCGGGGTTGCCCGTGTTGAGCCGGAGCACGCTGTGGCCCGCCTCCTCCAGGGCGTTGGCGTGCTCGATGACCGGGCCCCGGATCTCGTAGCAGACCTCGTTGAGCTTGCTGGACTGCCGGAACTCCATGCGCTGCCTCCCGAGCCGAATTGCGATACTTGGTTTTACCAAGCTTCAGCTTGGAAAGTCCAACAACATGTCTAGACTGCGTCGCATGCCACGTCAGCAGCAGCCAGCAGCACGCCCCGCCCGTCGCCGGAGCTACGACCAGTTCGACGCCACCGCCCGCGCCCTCGACTCCGTCGGCGACCGGTGGACGCTGCTGATCGTCCGTGAACTGCTGGGCGGGCCGCGCCGGTACACGGACCTGCACGCCGATCTGCCCGGCGTCAGCACGGATGTGCTGGCCTCCCGACTCAAGGACATGGAACAGACCGGACTGGCCCTGCGCCGCAAACTGCCGCCCCCGTCGGCGGCGTCGGTCTACGAGCTGACCGCCCGCGGCCACGGCCTGCTGCCCGTCCTCGCGGCCCTCGCCGCGTGGGGAGCGCCCGCCCTCGCCGAGCGCCGCCCGACCGACGCGGTGCGGGCCCACTGGTTCGCGCTGCCGCTGCTCGGCGCCCTCACCGGGATCGCCCAGGAGGGCGTCCTCGAAGTCCGGCTCGACGAGGGGGAGTTCCACCTCCATGTCGGCGGGGGAGCGGGGGCCGTGCTGCCGGGCGCCGAGGCGTACGGACCGGTGTACGGATACGGCCCCGCCGACCGCCCCGACGCCCGGATCGTGCTGGACGCCGGGGTGTGCCTGGAGCTCGCGCAGGGCGGGGCGACGCTCGCGGAGGCGGTGAAGGACGGCCGCGTCGAGGTGTTCGGCGAGGGCCCGCTCGCCGCCGGACTGCGCGGCGCCTGAGTCTCCCTCGCGGAATCCGTCCCGATCTCCTTCACATGAGCGTCCCGCCGCCGGTCCGGCGATGATGGACCCGTGCGACTCGAAGCGATCACCTGGGAACGGCTGGCCGGCGAACTGGCCCGGCACGGCGACGGGCTGTCCGCCGCCGACGGCGGCCCCTGGCTCGCGTTCGGCATCGACGGCGCCCCGGCCGCCCGCACCGGCGAGAGCGCCGAGCGCATCGCCCAGGAGCTGCGGCTGCTCGGCCGCTCGGTCCTCGTGGTGTCCACGGAGGGCTTCCTGCGCCCGGCGAGCCTGCGCTTCGAGTACGGGAAGCGGGACCCGGACGCGTACGTCGACGGCTGGTACGACACCGGGGCGCTGTGGCGCGAGGTGTTCGGGCCGCTGGAGGCGGGCGGCTCCGGCCGGGTGCTGCCCGATCTGTGGGACCCGGTGACCGACCGGGCCACCCGCACGCCCTACCATGCGCTGCCCGAGGGCGGGGTGGTCATCGTGCACGGCCCGTTCCTGCTGGGGCACTGGTTCCCGTTCGCGCTGAGCGTCCATCTGCGGCTGTCGCCGGGGGCGTTGCGGCGGCGCACGGAGGAGTCGGAGCGCTGGACCCTGCCCGCCTTCGCCCGGTACGAGGACGAGGTGTCGCCCTCGGAGCGGGCGGATGTGGTCGTGCGCGCCGACGACCCGCTCCATCCGGCGTGGTCGGGGCCGGTCGTCCCCTGAGGCGGCGGGTCCGTGCGCCGGCGTGGTCAGCGCAGGCGGGTGGCGGCGATCCCGCCGTCCACGTCGATCGTCGCCCCGTGGATGAACGTGGCCTCGTCGGACGCGAGGAAGCGGACCGCGTACGCGATGTCGACAGGACGTACGGGAAGGCCCGCCGGCGTTCCCTTCGTCATCTCGGCCAGCTGGTCCGCGCTCGTCGAGGTGCCCCGCGTGGCCGTCGCTCCCGGCGCGACGGTGTTCACGCGGACCCCGCGAGGCCCGTACTCCGCCGCCCACGCGCGGGTCAACTGCTCGACAGCGGCCTTGGTGGCCGGGTACAGGGCCTTGTAGGGGACGCCCACCCGGGCCATCCACGAGCCGATGTTCACGATCGCGCCGGATCCTCGCTCAGCCATGGACGGCGCGAGGGCGGCGACCAGGACGTGCGGGGCGCGGATGTTGGTCGCCCACAGTGCCTGCATGTCTTCGTCGGTGACGGTCTCGGTGAGGAAGCCCGGGTACACACCCGCGTTGTTGACGAGGATGTCGACCCTCCCGCCGAGCGTGTCCTGGGCGCGCCGGGCGAAGGCACGGATCTCGGCCGGTTCCGCGCCGAGGTCCGCGATGAGCGCGTGCGCCCGCCCGCCGGCCCCGACGATCGCGTCCACGACGCCTTGCGCCCGGCCGGCGTCGCGGCCGCTGACGACGACCTCGGCGCCCGAAGCGGCGAGGACGTGGGCGATGGCTTCGCCGATTCCGCCCGATGAACCGGTGACCAGCGCGGTCCGTCCGGCAAGCGTGGTGTCGGCGGTGAGGGAGGTGAGGAGTTCTTCGTTCGTTCGCATGCCTCCAGCGTCCGGCTCCAGGGCGTCGTGCCGCTTGCCCGACACGATCGTTCTCTTGCCGGATCCTCTGCCGGATTCTGTGCCGGATCCGCTGCCGGGACACAGTCGGACGGTATGAGCTTGGATGACCGTATGGACGAAGTGACGGCCCGGAGTCTCGATCGAGCGGCCGAAATCGTGTCGCGGCGGGTGGACAGCCGGACGCCGGCCGAGGCCCTCGGGCTCCGCCTCAGCCACGTCACCGCCCCGACCGGGCCGGCGTACCAGCGCTACACGCCCTCCCTGTCCGTCGTCCTCGCGGGGCGCAAACGCTCGATCGTGGGCGACGACGACCGTATCTGGGGCCGTGACCGGTTCATCATCACGCCGGTCGACCTCCCCGTGATCTCGGCCGTCGTCGAGACGGAAGGCCCGCGCGGCTTCCTGGCGGCCAGATACCGGCTCGCCCCCACACTCGTCGCGGAAGTGGCCGCCGCGATGCCGCGCGCCGACCGGCCGCCCGGGGTGACGGACCGACTCGGCACCTGGTCGCCCGCTCTGGCCGACGCGTTCGCTCGTCTTACGGGCCTTCTCGACGAGCCCGAGAACATTCCGGTCCTCGGCCCGCTGCTTGCACGGGAGATCGTTCTGCGTCTCCTGCAGACCGACCAGGCGCCCAGGGTCCTCGCCGCGGTCGGCGACCACGATCCCGTCGTGCCGCGGGCCGTGCGCCTCCTCACCGACCGGATGGCCGAGCCGTGGTCGATGAGCGGGCTCGCCGCCGCGGTGGGGACCAGCCAGCCGACGCTGTTCAGACGCTTCAGGGAAGCGACCTCCATGACGCCCGTGCAGTACCTCAAACGTCTTCGGCTCGGCGAGGCCCAGCACCGCATGGTCGTGTTCGGAGAGTCGGCGGCCCGGGCCGCCTCGGCGGTCGGCTACCGAAGCGCTCCGCACTTCTCCCGCGATTACCGCCACCTCTACGGTCGGACGCCCGCAGCGGATGCCTCACGCCTGCGGGAGCAACTGCACCAGCGCGGAAGCGAGGACTGGCTCGCTGCGAACGGGTGACGCGGGACGGCGGGCCCCGGTGAACGAGCTCTGGCCGGTCCTGGTGGCCGGTCGGCCGGAAGCGGTCGCTAAGGTGACCGGCCATGACGACAAACGACCAGGTCCCCGCCTCCTTCGCCGTACACATCCCGGACGCCGAGCTCGTACCGGAACCCCTCGATCCGGCGCAGATCGTCTCGGGCGATCCCGTGGTGACGGGGAAGGTGCTGTGGGAATCGCCCGACGGCCGGCAGATCCGCGGCATCTGGCAGATCACGCCCGGCGTGGTCACCGACACCGAGGCGAACGAGCTGTTCGTCGTCGTCAGCGGCCGGGCGACGGTCGCGGTCGAGGGCGGGGCGACGCTGGAGATCGGCCCGGGGGACGCCTGCGTCCTGCGCGAGGGCGACCGGACCACCTGGACCGTTCACGAGACGCTCCGCAAGGCGTACCACATCAGCCTCTGACGTCTCCCGAGCCGTTGAGGTCTCCCGGCCGCCGCAGGCCCCGGCGCAGGGCGAGCGCGGCGACGGGCAGCAGCAGAGCGGCGCCGACCGCGTTCAGCAGGCCGTACCCCCACTGGGCGACGATCACCCCGGCCGCCGCCCCGCCGACGCCCGCCGCCGCGCTCATCGTCAGGTCCGACAGCCCCTGCACCGCCGCCTGGGCGGACTGCGGCACCGCGTCGGTGAGCAGCGCCGAACCGGCGATCATCCCCGCCGACCAGCCGAGGCCCAGCACGAACAGGCCCAGGGCGGTCTGGCCGTGCCGGGGCCCGGCGGTGCCCGCGAGCAGCGCGGCGAGGCTCAGCAGCCCGACGGCCAGGCCGATCACGGCCAGCCGGCCGAACCGGTCGGCCAGCCACCCCATCACCGGCGAGAACGCGTACATGCCCGCGATATGCCCGCTGATGACGAGCCCGATCAGCTGGAGGTCGGCGCCGTGCCGGCCGAGGTCGACCGGGGTCATGACCATGATCGACACCATGGCGGTGTGCGACACGGTGACCGTCACCAGGGCCAGCCGCGCCATCGGCGACTCCCGGACCGCCTCGATCCCGGCGCGCAGGGATCGCTTCGGCGGCTCCACCGGGCCCTCCGGGGCCAGGGCGCGGGCGGTGAGCAGCGGATCCGGGCGCAGCGCGAGCGCCACGACGAGCCCGGCGAGCAGGAACACACCGGCCGAGCACAGGAACGGCCCGGCCGCCTCGGGCACCGGGGTACCGCGGAACAGCCGGCTCGCCGGGGCCGAGATGTTGGGCCCCAGCACCGAGCCGATCGTGGTCGCCCAGACGACGGTGGAGATCGCCCGGCCCCGCCGCTCCGGCCCCACCAGGTCCGCCGCCGCGAACCGGGCCTGGAGACCGGCCAGGGACCCCGCGCCGAACGCGGCCATGCCGAGCAGCAGCAGCGGGAAGCTGGGCAGCATCGTGGCGAGGACCACCAGCCCACCGCCCAGCGCACCGATCAGATAGGCGAGCACCAGGCCGGACCTGCGGCCCCGGGAGGTCATCAGGGCGGCCAGCGGCAGCGACAGCAGCGCCGTGCCGACGACGGACGCGGTCGGCGCCAGCCCGGACAGCGCTTCGGATCCGCTCACCTCGGCGGCCAGCATCGGGGCCAGGGCGATGCCGATGGCCACACCGAGGCCGCCGAGTATCTGGCTGACGATGAGCACGGCCGACGTCCGGCGCTGGAGAGCGGGCAGCCCGGCTGCCGTGACCTGAGGGAAGGGGAGGGGGGTCGTCACCGGCGCAGTGTGCCACCGCTCGGCCACCGCCATACACCCGGGCGGGTGAACGCCCCCCCGGACGGTGATCGACCGGACGCGCCAGGGAGGTGTTCCGGCCATCCTCCGGGGCAAGCGGCTGCCGGAACAACGGCTGCCGGAACAACGGCTGCCGGGGCAAGCGGCTGCCGGAGCAACGGCTGCTAGAACAGCGGCTGCGGCAGGACCCCCTCCAGCGCCAGCAACTGCCGCTTGGTCTCCGTACCGCCGCCGAAACCGCCCAGGCCGCCGTCGCTCTCCACCACCCGGTGGCACGGCACCACCACCGGCAGCGGGTTGGCCCCCATGGCCGCCCCCACCGCCTGCGCCCCCTCCGGCCGGCCGACCCGTGCGGCCAGCTCCCCGTACCCGACGACCGTCCCGTAGGGCACCCCGGACGCCAGCTCGCGAAGCACCTCACGGTGGAACCCCGAGGTCAGCGACCAGTCCAGCTCGAGGTCGAAGTCCTCCCGCTCGCCCGCGAAATACGCCGCGAGCCTGCCTATGGGCTCGGCGAGCCGCGCCGAGCCGGGCGCCTCCACCGGCTCCGCGCCGAATCGGGCCCGCAACCGGCCGAGCATCGCGTCCCGTACGTCGGGGCGGGCGTGGAAGGACACACTCACCAGGCCGGCCCCGGTCGCGGCGAGCAGCAGCGGGCCGATGCCGCTGTCCACGACGGACCACTCGACGGCCGGCTCGCCGCCGGTCCCGTAACTGTTCATGCCGACCACCGTACGACCGCCCACTGACAACGGCGGTCCCGTCGGCGGAAAGCCGACGGGACCGCGGACGCGCTGCCGGTCCGCCGCTTCAGCTCGTCGCGTCGCGCACCACGTCGGGGAAGTTGGTGATGATGCCGTCGACCCCGTAGTCACGGGCCTTCACCGCGTCCGCCGCCTTGTTGACCGTCCATGTGTTCACCCGCAGCCGCTTGCCGTGCGGGCCCTTGAGCCGCTGGACGGCCGCCACGTAGTCGGCGCCGATCGTCGCGTACGAGGGGTTGATCTGATCGGTGAACGCCGCGTACGAGGGCAGGTCGGCCACCGCGGGGGTGCCCAGGAAGCCGGTCGTGATGTCGGGGCGCAGGGTGTGCACCTTCTTCACGCTGTCGGCGCCGAAGCTCTGGATGACCAGCCGGTCCCGTACGTGGGAGCGGTCCAGCCACCCCGACCGCCCCAGCACCCGGATGATGTCCCGCTCGATGCCGGGGTAGGTCTCCGGGCTCTTGATCTCCAGGAGCAGCTTCTGCCGGTTGCGCTCCAGGCGGTGCAGGAACTGGGTGAGCGTCGGCACCCGGGCCCCGGTGAACTGCGCTCCGAACCAGCTGCCCGCGTCGAGCTTCGCCAGCTCGGCCGCGGTGAAGTCCTTGACCGCCCACGGGGCCCGGTCGGGGAAGACCTGCTCGGCGTCCGTCGTGCGCTTCAGGTCGGTGTCGTGCAGGACGACGAGCTCCCCGTCGCGGGTGCGGTGGACGTCGTTCTCGACCCAGTCGATGCCGAGGGCGTCCGCGGCGTCGACGGCGGCGAGGGTGTTCTCCGGCGCGTAGCCCGATGCCCCCCGGTGGGCCACGACGACCGGGGCCGTGACCGGGGCCGTGACCGGGGTCTGCCGCTCCGGAGCCTCGGGCCGGTCGGCGGGCAGCAGCAGGGCGCCGGCGCCGAGCAGGGCGGCGGCCGTGGTGGAGGCGGTTGCGGTGCGGACGAACACGGGGACTCCTCACGTCGGGAGTGTGCGGACACGCAGAGAGTGACAGCGGCCCGCCAACGCCCGGCGGGGCCGCGATGGCCGCGGAGTGAACGGAACCTTCGGTCCCGGGGACCACCGCGGGAGCCCGGCCCGACGGCGTACCGATAAAATGTGCTTTCTTTGTCTGCCTGCCGGGACTCGCCCCTTGGGGACCCTCCTCGACCCCGGGCTTTCTCGAAGGGCGTGCGCGCATGCAGGGAACGGTCGACGGATTCACCTACGGCCTGGTGACTCCGGTCGCGGCATTCCTCATGGCCGCCCTGGGAGCCGCCCTCGGGCTCCGCTGCACCACCCGGTCCCTCCACACCGCACGCTCCTGCCGGGCCGGCTGGCTGGCGCTGGGCTCGCTGTCCATCGGCTCCGGGGTGTGGACCATGCACTTCGTCGCGATGACGGGCTTCACCGTCCAGGAGGCTCCGATCTCCTACGACAAGCCCCTCACCTTCTCCGGCCTGGCCGTGGCCGTGGTGATGATCGGCATCGGCATCTTCATTGTCGGGTACCGGGGCGCGACCCGCATGGCGTTGATCACGGGCGGCACCATCACCGGGCTCGGCATCGCCTCCATGCACTATCTCGGCATGGCGGGCATGCGCATGGACGCGCGGTTCGCGTACGACACGACCCTCGTCGTCCTCTCGGTGCTGATCGCCGGCGTCGCCGCCACCGGCGCGCTGTGGGCGGCGGTCAGCCTGCGGGGAGCACTATCCGGCCTCGGCGCGAGCATTCTGATGGCCGTCGCGGTGACCGGTATGCACTACACCGGCATGGCCGCGCTCGATGTGCATCTGCACCTGCCGCCCACCCTGCCGAACGACCTGGCCGACGTCCTGCCCCGCGACCGGCCCGCCGAGATCATCGGCCCGATGCTGGCCGGACCCGCCTGCTTCCTGCTCCTCGCCGCCGTCGTGCTCCTGTTCGACCCCCGGGCCATGACGGGCGAACCCGACCCGTACCCGCGGGCCGGGCACCACCCGCGAAGCATGGTCCGCGAGGGTGCGGGAGGGCCGCGGTACCGCTGATCCGGGGCCGTTGTCAGTGGCGAGCCGTACGGTGGTTGCATGCGGCCCGTTTCCAAGATCGAACGTTCGGTGGCGCCCTTCGAGGTCGTCAGTCCCTACCAGCCCAGCGGCGACCAGCCGGCGGCCATCGCCGAGCTGGAGCGCCGTATCCGCGCGGATGAGAAGGACGTCGTCCTGCTCGGCGCGACCGGCACCGGCAAGTCGGCGACCACCGCCTGGATGATCGAGAAGCTGCAGCGCCCCACCCTGGTGATGGCGCCCAACAAGACCCTCGCCGCCCAGCTGGCCAACGAGTTCCGTGAACTCCTCCCGAACAACGCGGTGGAGTATTTCGTCTCGTACTACGACTACTACCAGCCCGAGGCGTACGTCCCGCAGTCGGACACCTACATCGAGAAGGACTCCTCCATCAACGAGGAGGTCGAGCGGCTGCGCCACTCGGCGACGAATTCGCTGCTCACCCGGCGCGACGTCGTCGTGGTCGCCTCCGTCTCCTGCATCTACGGCCTCGGTACGCCCCAGGAGTACGTGGACCGCATGGTCCGGCTCGAGGTCGGCGAGGAGATCGACCGCGACCAGCTGCTGCGCCGCTTCGTCGAGATGCAGTACAGCCGCAACGACCTGGCGTTCACCCGCGGCACCTTCCGGGTCCGGGGCGACACCATCGAGATCTTCCCGGTCTACGAGGAGCTCGCCGTCCGCATCGAGATGTTCGGCGACGAGATCGAGGCCCTGTCCACGCTCCACCCGCTGACCGGCGAGATCATCAGCGAGGACCCCATGGTCCACGTCTTCCCCGCCAGCCACTATGTCGCCGGGCCCGAGCGTTTGGAGAAGGCCGTCGGCGGCATCGAGCGGGAGCTGGAGCAGCGCCTGGCCGAGCTGGAGAAGCAGGGCAAGATGCTGGAGGCCCAGCGACTGCGCATGCGCACCACGTACGACATCGAGATGCTCCGCCAGATCGGCTCCTGCTCCGGCGTCGAGAACTACTCGATGCACTTCGACGACCGTGCGCCCGGCACCGCCCCCAACACCCTCCTCGACTACTTCCCGGACGACTTCCTCCTCGTCCTGGACGAGTCCCACGTCACGGTCCCGCAGATCGGCGCGATGTACGAGGGAGACGCCTCCCGCAAGCGGACCCTCGTCGACCACGGCTTCCGGCTGCCGTCCGCCATGGACAACCGGCCGCTGAAGTGGGAGGAGTTTCTGAAGCGGATCGACCAGACGGTGTATCTCTCCGCCACCCCGGGGAAGTACGAGCTCTCGCGCGGCGACGGGTTCGTCGAGCAGATCATCCGCCCCACCGGCCTCGTCGACCCCGAGGTCGTGGTCAAGCCCACCGAGGGCCAGATCGACGACCTGGTCCACGAGATCCGCAAGCGCACCGAGCTCGACGAGCGGGTCCTGGTCACCACGCTCACCAAGAAGATGTCGGAGGACCTCACCGACTACTTCCTGGAGCTCGGCATCCAGGTCCGCTATCTGCACAGCGACGTCGACACCCTGCGCCGCATCGAGCTGCTGCGCGAACTGCGCTCCGGCGAGTACGACGTGCTCGTCGGCATCAACCTCCTGCGCGAGGGCCTCGACCTTCCCGAGGTGTCCCTCGTCGCCATCCTCGACGCCGACAAGCAGGGCTTCCTGCGCTCCGGCACCTCGCTCATCCAGACCATCGGCCGCGCCGCCCGAAACGTGTCGGGCCAGGTCCACATGTACGCCGACAAGATCACCCCGGCCATGGCGCAGGCGATCGACGAGACGAACCGCCGCCGGGAGAAGCAGATCGCCTACAACACCGAGCGCGGCCTCGACCCGCAGCCGCTGCGCAAGAAGATCAACGACATCGTCGCGACCATCGCCCGCGAGGAGATCGACACCGAGCAGCTCCTCGGCAGCGGCTACCGGCAGGGCAAGGACGCCAAGACCCCGGTGCCCGCGCTCGGCGGCAAGGCCGCCAAGGGCGGCGCGAAGGGCAGGGCGGCCTCGCCCGGCGCGGTCCTCAGCGACCGCCCCGCGACCGAACTGGCCGGGATCATCGAGGAGATGACCGAGCGCATGCGGGCCGCCGCCGCGGACCTCCAGTTCGAGGTGGCCGCCCGGCTGCGCGACGAGGTCGGTGAACTGAAGAAGGAACTGCGTCAGATGAAGGAAGCGGGCCTCGCCTGACCCCGGCTCCGGGTGTGTTGCAAGACCGACACAAAAACGGACCGAGCCTGCTGCCGCCCGGGGTGGAATGCGTAGGGTGCGGGGAAACCGCACACGGATGGTTGCGGGGCAATGCCGAGAGGGGACAGCGCGTGACGGTCAATATGACCAAGGGTCAGGCCATCAGCCTGCAGAAGAGCGACGGGGGGACCCTGACCGCGGTACGGATGGGGCTCGGCTGGCAGGCGGCTCCGCGCCGCGGCCTGTTCGGCTCGCGCACCCGCGAGGTCGACCTGGACGCCTCGGCGGTGCTCTTCGCCGACAAGCAGCCGGTCGACGTCGTGTTCTTCCGCCACCTCGTCAGCGACGACGGCTCGGTCAAGCACACCGGTGACAACCTGGTCGGCGGCGCGGGCTCCGGCGGCGACGACGAGGCGATCCTCGTCGACCTCCAGCGCGTGCCGGTCCACATCGACCAGATCGTCTTCACGGTGAACTCCTTCACCGGGCAGACGTTCCAGGAGGTCCAGAACGCCTTCTGCCGCATCGTCGACGAGACCAACGGCCAGGAGCTCGCCCGGTACACGCTCGACGGCGGCGGCCAGTACACCGCCCAGATCATGGCGAAGGTGCACCGCGCGGGCAGCGGATGGCAGATGACGGCCCTCGGGAACCCGGCCAACGGCCGCACCTTCCAGGACCTGATGCCGTCGATCCTCCCGCACCTGTAGGACCAGGTCCGGTCGGGCACGACCGGCACCGAAACGGGCAGGGGCAGCTCCCGGCGGTACCCGCCGCCGGGAGCTGCCCCACGCACGGCACTCACGCACGGCACTCACGTACAGCCACGCGCGCACGGCACACCGCCACGCACGGCACAGCACGAACGCTGCATCGCATCGGCACCGCGCCCACGGGCGAGCGGGCCATCGTCGAGGGGGACAGGGCAATGACGGCCGAACTGGTCCGGGGGCAGAACCACACCTTGCCCCAGACCCGTCTGGAGATCCGGGTATCGGCGGGCACGCCCGTCGTCGCCGGAGCCACCCTCGGCGACGAACGGGGCACGGTGCGCGGCGTCGAGTGGATCGCCCACCCCGGCTCGCCCCAGCTCCCCGGGCTCGAGGTCTCCCAGCAGGCGGCGGCCGACCACCGGCTCGCCGTCGACCTGGAGGCCCTGCCCGCCGGCGCCCACCGGGTCACCGTGCTGCTCGCGCTCCCCGTCGGCGTCGGAGGCCCGGCGCGGTTCGGCGCCGTCCCCGCCCCGTTCGTCGCCGTGACCGGGCTCGACGGCGCCGAGATCGCCACCTTCACGCTCACCGGCCTGGACGCCGAGTCCGCGGTCAGCGCCCTGGAGCTCTACCGCCGCCAGGACGCCTGGAAGGTCCGCGCCGTCGGCCAGGGGTACGCCGGCGGGCTCGCCGAGATGCTCGCCGACCAGGGCCTGGCCGAGTCCGCCGGACTGGCCGGATCCATCCAGGATGCCGTCACCCGGGGCCTGGCCCGCACGGTGGCCCCGCCGCCGCCCCGCACCCCGGAGGGCGACCGCGTACGGCACGCGACGGGCTCCGCGGACCACCGCCCGCCGACGCCGACGCCGCCCCCGGCCCCGGAGCCCCCCGAGCCGCTGACCGACCCGGCCGCCACCACCCCGGCGCACCCCTCGCAGCCGCACACCGCCCCGGGACCGGCCGCCGCGGGGCCCACCGGTGACGGCCCCATCAACTACGCGCACCCGCGACGGCAGCACGCCGCACCCCCGTCGCCCCCGCCCACCGCGCCTCCCGCCCAGCCCGGACAGCCCGCGCAGCCGGTCGCGGGCGACGCCACCGGCTGGTCGATGGACGAGCGCCTCTACAACCAGATCTGGGGCATGTTCGAGGACCTGGCCCGCGCCGTCGCCGCCTACCGCAGCGCCGTGGACTTCGCCGAGTCCCGGATGGACCAGGAGCTCGACCGAGCCCTGTCCGACCCGCGCAACCGGATCGGCGGCGCGGGCGACCGCGCCCGCGAGGCGGCCCGCGCCAAGCGCGACGAGCTGACCTCCCGGGCCCGGGAGGCACTCGACCGCGATCTGGCGCAGCTGGCCGCCGAGTCGGCCGTCGTCGAGCCCGCGCTCCCCGCGGCGTACGCAGCCTGGGGCAACCCCGTCTGGCACGCCCACCGCGTCCCCATGGAGATACCGATGGCCCTGCGCATCGGCGACCTCCACCTACCCGAGCGCACCGAACTGCGCATCCCGCTGCTCGTCCGGCTGCCGCTGGAGCGCGGGATCTGGGTGGACAGCGGCCGGACGGCGTCCGAGGCGGCCGCCCTGATGGACACGGACCAGCTGCGCCGGCTGGCCATGGAGACGGCGGTCGCCCACGCGGCGCGACTGCTCGCGGTGTATCCGCCCGGGGAGTTCGCGGTGCACGTCATCGACCCGGCGGGTTCGGCGGCCGGTCCCCTCGCGCCGCTGGTCACCGCGGGCGTCCTCGCCGGACCGCCCGCCGCCGGGCCCGGGGGAGTGGCCTCGGTCCTCGCCCATCTCACCCGGCGGGTGGACCTGGTGCAGATGGCCGTGCGGGCCGGGGCGGCCGACTCGCTGCCGCCCGACCTGGACACCGGTGAGCAGCTCCTGGTGGTCAACGACTTCCCGCACGGTTTCGACGACCGGGCCGTCACCCAGCTCCGCTATCTCGCCGACGAGGGACCCTCGGTCGGGGTGCACCTCCTGATGGTCGCGGACCGGGAGGAGGCCAGTGCGTACGGGCCGATTCTCGACCCGCTGTGGCGTTCGCTGCTGCGGATCACCCCGGTCGCCGACAGCCATCTCGCCGACCCCTGGGTCGGGCATGCCTGGACGTACGAGCCGCTGGCGATCCCGCCGGGCAGCCGCGTCCTGGAGGACGTGCTCGCGGCGGTGGCCGCCGCCCGCCGGGCTGCCGGCCGTTGATCAGAAAACGGTCCTGACCTGCGGTTTTGGTGATCTCTTTACTGTTTTCTTTACCTTCTCTTGGTCATGCCTGTACTGTTCGGGGAACGGAGGGGAGTACTCCTTACGCGACGTCCCGTCAATACGGACCGTTATCGGTCCCGGGGCGTCGGTCCAGGCGCGTACCGTGCGCAGGGATGGAAGAGACCTCCGGCAGCGACGACGCTGATCAGTAGCCGTAGCAACTGCCGGAGGCGCAGTGGACGTTTCATGGACCCTTTGGGCCCTGACCATCTTTGGTCTGTCGGCCTTGATCGCCGTCGACTTCTTCATCGGGCGCAAGCCTCATGACGTGTCGACCAAGGAAGCCGGAATCTGGACGATCGTCTGGATCGCCCTGGCCATCATCTTCGGAGCCGGTCTCGCGGTCTTCGGCGAGACCCAGGCCTCCGGCGAGTTCTTCGCCGGATTCATCACCGAGAAGTCGCTGAGCGTCGACAATCTCTTCGTCTTCGTCCTGATCATGGCGAAGTTCTCGGTGCCCTCGCACCTTCAGCAGCGCGTGCTGCTCATCGGTGTGCTCATCGCCCTGGTGCTCCGGGCGATCTTCATCGCCGCCGGCGCCGCCGTGATCGCGAACTTCTCGTGGGTGTTCTACATCTTCGGCGCGTTCCTGATCTACACCGCCTGGAAGCTCATCCAGGAGGCACGGGCCGACGAGGAGGACGAGGAGTTCGAGGAGAACCGCCTCCTCAAGAAGATCGAGCACCGCTTCGGTGTCGCCGACCAGTACCACGGCACGAAGCTCTTCATCCAGAAGAACGGCAAGCGCATCCTGACCCCGCTGATGGTGGTCATGCTCGCCATCGGTATGACGGACGTGCTGTTCGCGCTGGACTCCATCCCGGCGATCTTCGGCCTGACCCAGGACCCGTACATCGTCTTCACGGCCAACGCGTTCGCGCTGATGGGTCTGCGTCAGCTGTACTTCCTCATCGGCGGTCTGCTGAAGAAGCTGGTCCACCTCAGCTACGGCCTGTCGGTGATCCTCGGCTTCATCGGCGTCAAGCTGGTGCTGCACGCCCTGCACGAGAACGGCGTGCACGTGCCGGAGATCTCCATCCCGTTCTCGCTCTCCGTCATCTGCGGCGTCCTGGTGATCACCACGATCACCAGCCTGATCGCCAACAAGAAGCAGGCGGCGGCCGAGGCGGAGGAGGCCGCGAAGGCGGAGATCGCCGGCCCGGCCGACGAGGAGAGCAAGAGCATCAACAGCTGACCCGGGGCCGCCCCGAGCGGCACAGGGACACACCGGCAGCGGCCGGGGCGGAACGGCGAAGGCCGTCCGCCCCGGCCGCTTTCGCGTGCGTACGCGGACGGCTACGGATGCGAACCCGGGTTGCCCGCGCCGCGAGCGCACCGCGGGGCCGGCCGTGACCAGAGGCGTGAGGGCAAGGGTGTTGTGGGTGTTCGCAGCGCAGGCGCCGCCACAAGCCGGCTCATGTCCACGCGGCGAATCGGCGGTGCGCGGTGTCCGCCGCGATTTCCCGCGGCCCGTCAGGAACGAGTTCGCGCCCAGGACCCATAGCTATGGCCGACGGTCACGCCTCACGATGTCCACGCCCGATGCCGACCCGCCCGAGGAGGTCGACGGCCTCGCGCATATCGCGGCAGGCCGCGTCCAGCGTCCGGGGGGTGCGCGGAAGTGCGTCGGCCAAGGCCTCAACGTGTATGTGAATGCGGTGAGTTCAATGAATTCGGTGTCGTGGATCCGTGATCGATCCGTGCCGTACTGTTCCGCCCATGACTGCGGGATCCGAGGGAAGCGTGATCGACGAGCGCTTCGAGTTGCTGGAACGGCTCGGCGGCGGCGGAATGGGACTGGTGTGGCGGGCGCGCGACATCGTCCTGCACCGGGATGTGGCGCTGAAGGAGGTCCGGCCGCCGGATCCGGAGTTGCTGCGGTTGCGTCCCGACGCGGCGGAGATGCTGCGCAAGCGGGTGCTGCGCGAGGCCGTCTCGCTCGCCCGGATCAGCCATCCCAACGTGGTGACGATCCACCACATCGTGAGTTCGGCGGAGGTGGCGCATCCCTGGCTGGTGATGGAGCTGATTTCCGGCGGCTCGCTCCAGGACCGGCTGGAGCGTGGGCCGTGCACACCCACCGAGACGGCGCGGCTGGGCCGGGGCGTGCTGGCCGGGTTGCGGGCCGCGCACGGCGCGGGCATCCTGCACCGCGACGTGAAGCCGGGCAACGTGCTGATGCGTGCCGACGGCACGCCCCTGCTCACCGACTTCGGCATCGCCGCCGTGCGCGAGGCCACCAGCCTGACCAATACCGGCGAACTCATCGGCTCGCCCGACTACATGGCCCCGGAACGGCTGCGCGGCCATGATGATGACCCCTCGTCCGATCTGTGGTCGCTGGCGATGATGCTGTACGTCGCGGTCGAGGGGCACCACCCGATGCACCGCTCGTCCACCCTGGCCACACTGGCCGCGATCCTGGAGGAGGACGTGCCGCCGGCCCGACGGGCGGGTGCCCTCGGCCCCGTACTGAGGTCCGTCCTCATCAAGGACGTCGCCGACCGGCCCGGCGCGGAGTCGCTCGATCGGCTCCTCGCGCAAGCCGCCGGAGACCGTGTCGTGACAGTCGTCGACGGCATCGCCGCGCCATCCGTGCGGACCGGCCCCGTGGAGAAGTCCGGCGAGGCCCAGGCCCAGGGTCCGGCCCCGTACACACCCACGGAGCCGTCCATCCCTGGTCCGTCCGCGCGGGACGCGCCGGCGCCGGGCACCGGCCGCCCACCGGACGGGCCGGACGCCGACCCCGAACCGGACGGCGGGACCGACGGCGCGGGGGGCTCCGGTGCGGAGACGAGCCGGGCGCCCGTACACGGTACGGGGGCCGGACGGTCACGCCGACGGCTCGTGCTTCCGGCGGCCCTGGTGGGCACCCTGGTGATCGGGCTGCTGGCCAGGGAGTACGCGCCAGTCTTCGGCGACGACGGCAAGCCGTCCGCCGGGGCCTCGTCCACTCCCTCCGGCGTGCACACACCCACGTCCAGCCCTTCCGCCTCTCCGGCGTCCAGCCCTGCCCCTTCGCCCACACCCGCGCTCAAGGAGGAAACCGATCTGCTCACCCCCTCCGGTGCCCGGAGAGTCCTCAAGAAGATGGAGGCGGTGACAGGTGGGACCAAGGTGCTCCCCATGTTCGGCCTGCGCCCGGACCGGGCCTCGGGCAATACGCTCCTGGACGAAGAGACAGTGCAGGGCAAGAAGGTGTTCGACAATTTCTCGTACAAGGACGGCCAAGGCACTCTCCAGGGCGCCGAGGGCATCCTGAAGGGGCATCGCCTGCTGGACCTCGACGAAGTCGACTGGGACGCCCTGCCCGGTATTCTCCGCATCGCCCAGACCGAACTGGGTGTACTGAAGCCCAACCCCGATGACAGCTACGTGGTCTTCGACTGGTACGAGGGGCAGGCGGCGATGATGATCCATACCAGCGGCGAGTACCAGACCGGAGGTCTGCTCATCGCTTCCTTCGACGGGCGGATCATCCGGCGCAGCAGGGCTGACTGACGTGCTCCTCGGCCTCCTCGTCGCGACCTGCACCGCCCCCGGCGGATCCCGACCCGGCCGTCTGCCTGGTGCGCCGGATGTCCGCACGGCTTGCCGAGCTCCGCGCCAGGGGCACACCTCCGGCCCGCTGTTCCGCGTCGTCACCCTGAACGGAGCCGTCCAGACCCGCAAGCGGGGCGGCTTCCTCACCCTGGGCAGCGTCGGCGACACCGAGTGCTCGGGAGGCCGCCGTACGCAGGTGCCCGTCTGGGATCGGTACGGTGCAGCTGACAAGGGGAGGCTGACGGCACATGAGCTATTGGCGGTGCGGAGAGTGCGGGAAGCCGGTGCGGGTGTCCCCCGGGCGTGAGGTCATGGACGCCGCGGCGCATGCCCGGAAGGCCGGACACGGCGGCGCGCTCCTGGTCCCACCGGAGAAGTGGGCGGGCTGGGAGTCCCAGGTACGGCAGCGCGCGGCACGCCTGGCCGAGGTGGAGCAGGTGGACAACGACGAGAGCCCCGTACCGCCCCCGCACACCGGGACCGCGCCCCGGACGGACAAGGCCGGCTGGGGGTTACGGCGATGGGTCGTCACCTTGTCGCTGGTGGGGATCGTCGCCGGAGGCTGGATGTGGGTGTCGACCAGCGGCGCTATGACCTGCCAGGGGCGAGCCGAACAGCCGCCGTACAACACGCTCGATCTTCGGCCGCACGGCGGCAATCGCACCTGCAGGGAACTGCTTGCCGACCCTGACGTTCAGAAGGACGCAGAGACAGCGCGGGCAGGCGGGCTCCTGGCCACGCTCAGCCTGGGGGCGCTGGTGCTGGGGCTGGTCTGGTCGAGTCCCGCCGACCGATCAGGCCCATCAGTACACCGAGCAGGCCCACCCGTACACAGGGATGACCGGCGTCCGTAACAGGGGGGCGTTCCACAGCCCCGGCCGCAAAGAACCGGCCGTTGTGGACGACGACTACCAGCCGCGGGCGCGCCACTCGGGCAGCTGGGGCCGCTCGTCGCCGAGCGTCGTGTCGTGCCCGTGGCCCGGGTAGACCCACGTCTCGTCGGGCAGCCGGTCGAACAGCTTCGTCTCGACGTCGTGCAGCAGGCTCGCGAACGCCTTCGGATCCTGGTTCGTGTTCCCGACCCCGCCGGGGAAGAGGCAGTCCCCGGTGAACAGGTGCGGGGCGCCGTGCGGGTCGTCGTAGACCAGGGCGATGGAGCCCGGGGTGTGACCGGCCAGATGGCGGGCGGTCAGCTCGACCCGGCCGACGGTGACGGTGTCGCCGTCCTCGACCAGGACATCGGTCGGGACCGGGATGCCCTCGGCGTCGTAGCGGCCCGCGTACGTCCGGGCGCCGGTCGCCCCGACCACCTCGGCCAGCGCCTGCCAGTGGTCCCCGTGCCGGTGGGTGGTGACGACGGACGCGATGCCGTCGTCACCGATCAGCGCGAGCAGGGTCTCCGGCTCGGCGGCCGCGTCGATCAGCAGCTGCTCGCCGGTCGCCCGGCAGCGCAGCAGATAGGCGTTGTTGTTCATCGCGCCGACGGCCACCTTGGAGATCATCAGATCCGCCAGTTCGTGCACGCTCGCCGGTCCGCCGACCTTCACCGCTCCGCTGTACGTCATACGGCTCAGCCTATAGCGGGGGCAGCGGGGGAAGGGGGCCGCCGGCCACGGTCAGGGCCGAGCCGTCACGGCGGCCGCAGAGCCAGCCCATCAGCTCGACCGCGGGCCCCTGCACCGTCACCAGGGCGCTCGGCGGGCCGCCGCCCGTGCTCCAGGTGCGGCCGTCGAGGTCGGTCAGCGCGGTCGCGGGCACGTCCTGGTTGCCCGAGAAGCGATCCGTCAGGAACGCGATCTCCCGCGACACGAACTCCGCGGGAAGGTCCTCCAGCTCGTAGCCGATGTCGAGGTCGACGTGGTGGATCTCCACCTCGATCAGCCGCCGGAAGGGCACCCGGGACGCGGAGTCCGTCACGCCGTTGCGCAGGGTGACCGTACGGGACCAGTCGGCCGGCTCGTCGGCGACCGCGAGGAAGCTGTCCGCGCTCTCCCGCAGGTCGGTCAGCTGCTCGGCCGCCGGGCGGGGGGCGCCGTCGGCGATGTCGGCGTCCCGGGTTTCGCTGCTCGCGTACATCGGGAGACCCTGGAGAACATTTCCGAGCGCGTCGGCGTTACGTGACAGGTGGGCCAGTACATGGCCCCGACTCCATCCGGGCAACCGTGACGCCCCGGCGACCGAGACGTTGTCCAGTTTGCCGACTGCGTCGAGCAGCCGTTCGGTCGCCCCGCGTACAGCTCCCAGGTCGTGCGCATGATCCATCATGCGACCGAGCCTAGCTCCGCCACTCATTCGGGTGAAGGAGTCGAAGGTCGGCCGTAAATCGAATGTGCGTGCTATACGCTCGGAATCGAAAGCTTCTTACACCGCTGTGGCGCCCCCCATACCCTGGGAGAGGGGCTCAGTTCCCCCGCTTCTCTCTAGAAAGGTGCGGACCGGCGTGGCCGACCGTCTCATCGTCCGTGGCGCGCGCGAGCACAACCTGAAGAACGTCTCGCTCGACCTGCCCCGTGACTCCCTCATCGTCTTCACCGGGCTCTCGGGGTCGGGCAAGTCGTCCCTCGCGTTCGACACGATCTTCGCCGAGGGGCAGCGCCGCTACGTGGAGTCGCTCTCCTCGTACGCCCGGCAGTTCCTCGGCCAGATGGACAAGCCGGACGTCGACTTCATCGAAGGCCTCTCCCCGGCGGTCTCCATCGACCAGAAGTCGACCTCGCGCAACCCGCGCTCGACGGTCGGCACCATCACCGAGGTCTACGACTACCTCCGGCTGCTCTTCGCCCGGATCGGCAAGCCGCACTGCCCCGAGTGCCACCGCCCCATCTCCCGCCAGTCGCCGCAGGCGATCGTCGACAAGGTCCTCGGCCTGCCCGAGGGCAGCCGCTTCCAGGTCCTCTCGCCGCTGGTGCGCGAGCGCAAGGGCGAGTTCGTCGACCTCTTCGCCGACCTCCAGACCAAGGGCTACAGCCGCGCCCGGGTCGACGGCGAGACCATCCAGCTCGCCGAGCCGCCCACGCTCAAGAAGCAGGAGAAGCACACCATCGAGGTGGTCGTCGACCGCCTCACCGTCAAGGACAGCGCCAAGCGCCGGCTGACCGACTCGGTCGAGACCGCGCTCGGCCTCTCCGGCGGCATGGTCGTGCTCGACTTCGTCGACCTCCCCGAGGACGACCCCGAGCGCGAGCGGATGTTCTCCGAGCACCTCTACTGCCCGTACGACGACCTCTCCTTCGAGGAGCTGGAGCCGCGCTCCTTCTCCTTCAACTCGCCCTTCGGCGCCTGCCCCGACTGCACCGGCATCGGCACGCGCATGGAGGTCGACCCGGAGCTGATCGTCCCGGACGAGGAGAAGTCCCTCGACGAGGGCGCGATCCACCCCTGGTCCCACGGCCACACCAAGGAGTACTTCGGCCGCCTGATCGGCGCGCTCTCCGAAGCCCTCGGCTTCCGTACGGACATCCCCTGGGCCGGGCTGCCGCAGCGGGCGAAGAAGGCCCTGCTCTTCGGCCACAAGATCCAGACCGAGGTCCGCTACCGCAACCGGTACGGGCGCGAGCGCGCCTACACCACCCCCGCCTTCGAGGGCGCGGTGCAGTTCGTCAAGCGGCGGCACACCGAGGCCGAGAGCGACTCCAGCCGGGAGCGCTTCGAGGGCTACATGCGCGAGGTGCCCTGCCCGACCTGTGAGGGCACCCGGCTCAAGCCGATCGTCCTCGCGGTGACGGTGATGGAGAAGTCCATCGCCGAGGTCGCCGCCATGTCGATCAGCGAGTGCGCCGAGTTCCTCGGCCGCCTCAAGCTGAACGCCCGCGACAAGAAGATCGCCGAGCGGGTGCTCAAGGAGGTCAACGAGCGGCTGAAGTTCCTTGTCGACGTGGGCCTGGACTATCTGTCGCTGAACCGCGCGGCCGGCACCCTGTCCGGCGGCGAGGCCCAGCGCATCCGGCTGGCCACCCAGATCGGCTCCGGCCTGGTCGGCGTGCTGTACGTCCTGGACGAGCCGTCCATCGGCCTGCACCAGCGCGACAACCACCGGCTGATCGAGACCCTGGTCCGGCTCCGCGACATGGGCAACACGCTCATCGTCGTCGAGCACGACGAGGACACCATCAAGGTCGCCGACTGGGTCGTCGACATCGGCCCCGGCGCCGGCGAGCACGGCGGCAAGGTCGTCCACTCCGGCTCGCTCAAGGAACTGCTGGCCAACAAGGAGTCGATCACCGGCCAGTATCTGTCCGGCAAGCGGTCCATCCCGACCCCGGACATCCGCCGCCCGGTCGACCCGGCCCGCAGTCTCACCGTGCACGGCGCCCGGGAGAACAACCTCCAGGACATCGACGTCTCCTTCCCGCTCGGCGTCCTCACCGCCGTCACCGGCGTCTCCGGGTCCGGGAAGTCGACCCTGGTCAACGACATCCTCTACACCCACCTGGCCCGCGAGCTGAACGGCGCCAAGTCGGTCCCCGGCCGGCACACCCGGGTCGACGGCGACGACCTCGTCGACAAGGTGGTGCACGTCGACCAGTCGCCGATCGGCCGGACCCCCCGGTCCAACCCGGCGACGTACACCGGAGTCTTCGACCACGTCCGCAGGCTCTTCGCCGAGACGATGGAGGCGAAGGTGCGCGGCTATCTGCCGGGCCGCTTCTCCTTCAACGTCAAGGGCGGCCGCTGCGAGAACTGCTCCGGCGACGGCACCATCAAGATCGAGATGAACTTCCTGCCCGACGTGTACGTCCCGTGCGAGGTCTGCCACGGAGCGCGCTACAACCGGGAGACCCTGGAGGTCCACTACAAGGGCAAGTCCATCGCCGAGGTGCTGGACATGCCGATCGAGGAGGGCCTGGACTTCTTCGAGGCCGTCCCGACGATCGCCCGCCACCTCCGTACGCTCAACGAGGTCGGCCTCGGCTATGTGCGGCTGGGCCAGTCCGCGCCGACCCTCTCCGGCGGTGAGGCGCAGCGCGTCAAGCTGGCGAGCGAGCTCCAGAAGCGCTCCACCGGCCGCACGGTCTACGTCCTGGACGAGCCGACCACCGGTCTGCACTTCGAGGACATCAGCAAGCTGATCACCGTGCTCTCCGGCCTGGTGGACAAGGGCAACACCGTGATCGTCATCGAGCACAACCTCGATGTCATCAAGACCGCCGACTGGGTCGTCGACATGGGTCCCGAGGGCGGTAACGGCGGTGGCCTGGTCGTCGCCGAGGGAACGCCGGAGGAGGTCGCCTCGGTGCCCGCCAGCCACACCGGGAAGTTCCTCCAGTCCATCCTGGACGCGGACCGGATCAGCGAGGCCGCGGTGCCCACCGGGCGGAAGACGGCCCGCAAGGCCGCCCCGGCGAAGAAGACGGCCGCCACGGCAAAGAAGGCCACGAAGGCCACGGCGGCCAAGGCGAACGCCACGGGTGCCAAGGCAGCCGGTACGGCCAAGGCGGCCGCCACCAAGACGGCAGCCGCGAAGAAGACCGCCCGCGCCCGGAAGGCCTGAGCGAACGGCCCTCGGCCCTCTCGTCGAACCGCCCACGTCGCCGACGGCGGCCCCCGCAGCACGAAGGGGGCCGCCGTCGCCCGTCGAAGGGGAAGCGTTCCGGCCCGGTCGCAGGGCTTCCGATCCCCGCCGGTATCGTCGGTTCTGTCATCGGAACCCAGGGCCGCCGTCGTCGCACCGCCCTGTCCGGCGACCCGATTCACCGTGCGATCCCCGTGATCCACCCCGAACAACGACCCGTGGAGCCCGCATGCCCGGTCTGCCCGCCGCCCGCCGTACCGTGCTGAAGGGTGCCGCGCTCGCCGGTGCCGCAGGGCTGGGAGCGGCCGCCTGCTCCACCGACTCCAAGCTCGGCCACGCCAAGAACCCCACCCCCACCGCGCCCGTCGACCTCGGGGCCGCGTCCGAGGTGCCCGTCGGCGGGGCCAAGCTCTACCGCGAGCAGCGCCTGGTCGTCGTCTGCCCGGCGAAGGGCGAGTACAAGGCGTTCAGCGCCCAGTGCACCCACGGCGGCTGCGTCCTGGACAAGGTCGAGGGCACCGAGGGCCACTGCCCCTGCCACGGCAGCCGGTTCGACATGACCACCGGCAAGCCGGTGAAGGGCCCGGCCACCGTGCCGCTGCCCGCCGTCCCGGTCACCGCCGAGGGCGGAAAGCTCGTCGCGGGCCCCGACGCCTGACGAAGCCGTGGTCCCCCACGCCTGAGGCCCCCGCGCCGAGGCCCTCACTCCCAGTCCCAGTCGATCCCGATCAGCCCCGGCCGTACGCCCTCCTCCACCAGGTGCACGGTCCGGTGCCGGCCGGTCAGCGTGAGGTCCCCGCGGGCCCCGCGCGCCGCCCCCGCCGAGGCCTGGGCGAACCGGCGGCACCGCACCGGGAGCGCCGCCTCGTCGAAGCCGACCTGGAGCACGTACTGGCCGCCCCCGAAGGTGAAGCCGCGCACGTACTCACCGCTGGCCCCGCCCGTACCGTCCTCGAAGCCGTAGCCGAAGAGATACGTCTCGCCGGAACGCAGCCGGGTGTCGAAGAGCAGCTCCGCCACCAGCACCCCCGCGTCCAGATCCCAGCGGACCCGGCCCGTCCGGCAGTTCTCCAGGGCCCGCACCGCGATCCGCGACGGGTCGCAGCCGGGGTCGCCCCGGTGCACCGCGAGATAGCGGTCGACGCCGTCCCGGTGCGCGCGCACCACATGCCGGGAGGTGCGCCCCGCCAGCTCGCGCCGCGCCCCGATCCGGACCCGCTCCTGGTGCCCCACGGTGTGCAGCCCGCCGTCCACGGGTGACTCCATCGCCGCGAGGAGCCGCTCCACCGAGCCCGACGCCTCCATCAGCGAGCGGTACGAACGCCCCGCCGGACGGTCCCCCTCCGCCGGGGCGTCCCCGTCGCGCAGCAGCCGCAGCAGCGAGTCGTCCGGCAGGGCGAGCACCTCCTCCAGCGCCCGCACGGCCCGCAGCGACTCGGCCCGCCGGGGGCGGCGTACCCCCTGCTGCCAGTAGCTGAGGCTGGTCACTCCGAGCTTGACGCCCCGGTGCGCCAGATGGTGCTGCACCCGCTGGAGCGGCAGCCCGCGCACCGACAGGGCGGTGCGCAACGCCAGATGGAACGGTCCGGTCCGCAGTACCTGCGCCAGTTCGGTCTCGGTCTGCCGCATGGCGGGCCTCCGGTGAACGTTCACGTGGGGAGTGGCGACACCGCCCCCGGGGGATGCGGGGGAGCAGGTGACCGGGGCGGGGCCGTTCACACGGACGCCGTGCCGTTCACACCGTGATGTCACCTCGCATTGAAGCGTGTTGACCTGCTCCGGACAACGCCGGATGCTCATCGTCAGCGTCCGGACGCGCTCCTCCGATCCCCACCCCCCGCTTCGGGAGGAACGCCATGCGCAACCGAAGAGTCAGCCCCCAAAAGCCCGGAAGGTTCTCGTTCACCGCCCTCCTGGCCGCCGTCCTGCTCGCCGTCCCCGCGGGCACCGCCACCGCCGCCCAGTCCCCGGACGGAGCCAGCGGCTCCGTCGCCGCCGCCCAGCGGCTCAACATCACCATGCAGGCGCAACAGCAGAGCAACTGGTGCTGGGCCGCCGGCGGCAACACCATCGCCGCCTGGTTCGGCCGCAACTACTCCCAGAACCAGTTCTGCAACGCCGCCTTCAACCGCAACCAGAACTCCCAGTGCCCCAACTCGCAGGCCACGCTCGGCAACGTCCAGACCGGCCTGTCCTGGGCCGGGGTCAGGCCCGGCAGCTACGTCACCGGCTGGCTGCGCTACCCGACCGTGCAGGCCGAGATATCCGCCCAGCGCCCCATCGAGACCCGCATCCAGTGGTCGTCCGGCGGCGGCCACATGCATGTCATCTACGGCTACGACGACGCCAACAGCTGGGTCTACTGGGGCGATCCATGGCCCTCCAGCGACCGCTACAACTGGGCCTCGCACGCCTGGTACGTCAACAACAACGAGTTCTCCTGGACCCACTCGCTCTACCGGATCGGGGCGTGAGGACATGAACTCCACCACCCGGCGTACCGACACCACCCGACACACCGAAACCACCGCCCGGCGCATCGCCGTCGCCACCGCCCTCACCGCCACCGCCCTGTTCACCGCCGCCGCCCCCGCCCTCGCCGACGACGGCCCGGCGGCCACCCCGCCGAAGCTGACCGCCGCGACCCTCGAAGCGGCCCACGAGGCCGCCACCGAGCCCGCGACCCTGGACACCCTGTCCCGGTTCTTCGCCCGGGAGGGCGCGGTGAGCAAGGCGAAGGCGGCCCCTCGGATCACCGCGAAGGCGGTTCCCGTCCGCACGCTCTCCGCCGCCTTCGTCGCCGGAAAGCCCGGAGCCGCCCCGAGCACCCTGGACTACCTGGCCAGCACCGCGGTCTCCTCCGACGGCCAGAAGGCCTCCCTGTGGACCGTCCCCGCCGGGGCCGACAGCAGCGGCGACTGGCAGGTGGTGAACATCGCCACCGGCGACGACGAGGCCCGCTACACCGCGCGGGGGGCCCGCGCGCTCCCCGGCGGCACCGTGTTCCGCGAGCCGCAGATCGACGCCTGGTACGTCCACGACGGCTCCCGGGTGCTCCCGCTCGACGAGGACGCGACGACTGCCGTCGGAGCAAAGGGCACGACGCTCGACGCCTACCGGACCCGGGTCCAGGAGGCGTACGGCGACAAGCTGCCCGGCTCCGGATACGCCCGCTCCGGCAAGGCGGGCGGCTACGGGCCCGAGGCGGCCGGCGGCCAGGCCCCCGCACCCGCCCCCGGCCCGGTCCAGGGCCCGGCCGCCGGCCAGGCACCGGACACCGCCGCGGGCCCCACGCTCGCCGGGGCGGCATCCGGTTCGCCGGACACGGCCCTGACCGCCGTCTCCACCACCGCAGGGGCCGGGGCGCTGCTCGCCCTGGCCCTGGGCGGGGCGGCCGCGCTGCGCCGCCGCAGCCGTACCGGGCGACCCCCGGCCACGGACGCCTGAGCACCGGCTCGACCGGACCGCAGGCCCGCGCTCCGGGGTGCGAACACCCCACGGCACCCCGGAGCGCGGCACCGCCCCCGGCAACACGTGAGGACGACGCGCTGTCACTGCCCGCAAGTAGGGTGTGAGACATGGCAGACCCCTCCAGCTACCGCCCCAAGCCGGGTCAGATCCCCGACTCCCCGGGGGTCTACAAGTTCCGCGACGAGCACCGCCGGGTGATCTACGTCGGGAAGGCCAAGAACCTGCGCCAGCGCGTGGCCAACTACTTCCAGGACCTGGCCGGACTCCATCCGCGTACGCGCACGATGGTCACCACCGCCGCCTCCGTGGAGTGGACGGTCGTCTCCACCGAGGTCGAGGCGCTCCAGCTGGAGTACTCCTGGATCAAGGAGTTCGACCCCCGGTTCAACGTCAAGTACCGCGACGACAAGAGCTATCCCTATCTCGCGGTCACGCTCAACGAGGACTTCCCCCGCGTCCAGGTCATGCGCGGCGCCAAGAAGAAGGGCGTGCGCTACTTCGGCCCGTACGGCCACGCCTGGGCGATCCGCGAGACCGTCGACCTGATGCTGCGGGTCTTCCCCGTCCGCACCTGCTCCGCCGGGGTCTTCAAGAACGCCGCGCGCACCGGCCGCCCCTGCCTGCTGGGCTATATCGGCAAGTGCTCGGCCCCCTGCGTCGGCCGGGTCACCCCCGAGGAACACCGGGAGCTGGCCGAGGACTTCTGCGACTTCATGGCCGGCCGCACGGGCACCTACATCCGCCGCCTGGAGAAGGACATGATGCAGGCGGCCGAGGAGATGGAGTACGAGCGGGCCGCCCGCCTCCGCGACGACGCCGAGGCTCTCAAGCGGGCCATGGAGAAGAGCGCCGTCGTCCTCGCCGACGCCACCGACGCCGACCTGATCGCCGTCGCCGAGGACGAGCTGGAGGCCGCCCTCCAGATCTTCCACGTCCGTGGCGGCCGGGTGCGCGGCCAGCGCGGCTGGGTCACCGACAAGGTCGAGGCGGTCGACACCTCCGGCCTCGTCGAGCACGCCCTCCAGCAGCTGTACGGGGAGGAGCGCGGCGAGGCCGTCCCCAAGGAGGTCCTGGTCCCCGCCCTGCCCGAGGACGCCGAAGCGGTCTCCCAGTGGCTCGCCGAGCGCCGGGGCTCCCAGGTCAGCCTGCGCATCCCGCAGCGCGGCGACAAGAAGGACCTCATGGCCACGGTCCAGCGCAACGCCCAGCAGGCGCTCGGGCTGCACAAGACCAAGCGGGCCTCCGACCTGACCACCCGCTCCCGCGCCCTGGAGGAGATCGCCGAGGCGCTCGGCCTGGACACCGCCCCGCTGCGCATCGAGTGCTACGACATCTCCCACCTCCAGGGCGACGACGTGGTGGCCTCCATGGTGGTCTTCGAGGACGGCCTCGCCCGCAAGAGCGAGTACCGCCGCTTCCAGATCAAGGGCTTCGAGGGCCAGGACGACGTCCGCTCGATGCACGAGGTGATCGGCCGCCGCTTCAAGCGCTACCTCCAGGACAAGGAGCGCACGGGGGAGTGGGAGGAGCGGCCGGCGGACGCCCCGGCCGCCGGGCCCGCCGCCACCGGCCCCGTCCCCGCCCCGGCCCCCACCGCCGACGCCCCGGCCGCCGACGACGGCGAGCCCCGGGAGGACGACGGCCGGCCCAAGCGGTTCGCCTACCCGCCGCAGCTCGTCGTCGTCGACGGCGGGCAGCCCCAGGTCGCCGCCGCCCGGCGCGCCCTGGACGAGCTGGGCATCGACGACATCGCCGTCTGCGGCCTCGCCAAGCGCCTCGAAGAGGTCTGGCTCCCCGACGACGACGATCCCGTGGTCCTGCCCCGCTCCAGCGAGGGCCTCTACCTCCTCCAGCGCGTCCGGGACGAGGCCCACCGCTTCGCCATCACCTACCAGCGGGCCAAACGCGCCAAGCGCATCCGCTCCAGCCCCCTCGACGACGTGGCCGGCCTCGGCGAGACCCGGAAGCAGGCGCTGATCAAGCATTTCGGCTCGGTGAAGAAGCTCCGGCAGGCGACAATCGACGAGATCTGCGAGGTCCCCGGGATAGGACGAAGGACGGCGGAATCGGTGGCCGCGGCCCTAGCCTCGACCGCTCCCGCGGCACCTGCCGTGAACACGGCCACAGGAGAGATCATTGAAGAGGACGACGGGGGCAGCTCATGACCGAGAACAGCCACGAGGCCGCACAGAACACCGCGGACCCGAACGCCACAGAAACAGCCGACACCACGGACCGAGCAGACGGAGCAGCAGACGTGAGTACGAACACCCCGAACGAGACGGGTGACGCGGCCATCCCCGAGCTGGTGATCATCTCCGGGATGTCGGGCGCCGGCCGCAGCACCGCCGCCAAGTGTCTGGAGGACCTCGGCTGGTTCGTCGTCGACAACCTGCCGCCCGCGCTGATCCCCACGATGGTGGAGCTCGGCGCCCGCTCGCAGGGCAACGTGGCCCGGATCGCCGTCGTCGTCGACGTGCGCGGCCGGCGCTTCTTCGACAACCTCCGCGAATCCCTCGCCGACCTGGAGGCCAAGCACGTCACCCGGCGGATCGTCTTCCTGGAGTCCTCCGACGACGCCCTCGTGCGCCGCTTCGAGTCCGTCCGCCGCCCGCACCCCCTCCAGGGCGACGGCCGCATCGTCGACGGCATCGCGGCCGAGCGCGACCTGCTGCGCGAGCTGCGCGGCGACGCCGACCTGGTCATCGACACCTCCAGCCTCAACGTGCACGAGCTGCGGGCCAAGATGGACGCCCAGTTCGCGGGCGACTCGGAGCCGGAGCTGCGGGCCACGGTGATGTCCTTCGGCTACAAGTACGGCCTGCCCGTCGACGCCGACCTGGTCGTCGACTGCCGCTTCCTGCCCAACCCGCACTGGGTCCCCGAGCTGCGCCCCTTCACCGGCGTCAACGAGGAGGTGTCCGACTACGTCTTCGACCAGCCGGGCGCCAAGGAGTTCCTCAACCAGTACACGGAGCTGCTCCAGCTGATCGCCGCCGGCTACCGCCGCGAGGGCAAGCGGTACGTCACCATCGCGGTCGGCTGCACCGGCGGCAAGCACCGCTCCGTCGCCATGTCGGAGAAGCTCTCGGCCCGCCTCGCCGCCGAAGGCGTCGAGACCGTCCTCGTCCACCGTGACATGGGGCGAGAGTGACCGGACGCAATCTGCGGATGCGGCGCCTGAGCCGCGCCACCTCGGCGCTCTCCGGCCGCAAGCGCGGTGCTCAGCCCAAGGTCGTCGCGCTCGGCGGCGGCATGGGTCTCTCGGCGTCCCTGGCGGCGCTGCGCCGGATCACCGGCGATCTCACGGCCGTGGTCACCGTCGCCGACGACGGCGGCTCCAGCGGCCGGCTGCGCGAGGAGCTGGGCGTCCTGCCCCCCGGTGATCTGCGCAAGGCCCTCGCCGCGCTGTGCGGCGACGACGACTGGGGCCGCACCTGGTCCCGGGTCATCCAGCACCGCTTCGAGTCCAAGGGCGACCTCCACGCGCACGCGGTCGGCAATCTGCTGATCGTGGCCCTGTGGGAACAGCTCGGCGACCCGGTCCAGGCGCTCGACCTGGTCGGCAAGCTGCTCGGCGCGCACGGGCGGGTGCTGCCGATGTCGGCCGTCCCGCTGGAGCTCCAGGCGCTGGTCAAGGGCCACGACCCCGAGCTGCCCGACGCGATCGTCACCGTGCGCGGCCAGGCCACGGTGGCGCTCACGCCCGGCGAGGTGCAGTCCGTGCACGTCGTCCCGCCCGACCCGCCGGCCGTCCCGGAAGCCGTGGAAGCGGTCCTGGACGCCGACTGGGTGGTGCTCGGTCCCGGCTCCTGGTTCTCCTCCGTGATCCCGCATCTGCTCGTTCCGGAACTGCTCGACGCCCTGGTCACCACGAAGGCCCGCAAGGTCCTCTCGTTGAACCTCGCACCCCAGCCCGGTGAAACAGAAGGCTTCTCACCGCAGCGTCATTTGGAGGTTTTGGGGCGACACGCCCCTAAACTCGCCTTGGACGTGGTGCTGGCCGATGAGGCCGCCGTGCCCGACCGTGAGTCCCTCGCCGATGCCGCACAACGGCTCGGAGCCGCGGTCGAGCTGGCGCCGGTGGCATCGCCCGACGGCGTTCCGGTCCATGATCAGGAGCTGTTGGCCGCCGCGTACGACCGTATTTTTCGGATGCATGGAAGGATCGGCCCATGGCGATGACGCCAGCGGTGAAGAACGAAATCTCTCATCTTCCCGTCACCCGGACCTGCTGCAGGAAAGCAGAGGTCTCGGCGATTCTTCGGTTCGCGGGCGGGCTGCACCTGGTGAGCGGCCGGATTGTGATCGAGGCGGAGCTCGACACGGGGAACGCGGCCCGCCGGCTCAAGCGCGACATCCTGGAGATCTTCGGGCACAGCTCGGAGCTGATCGTGATGGCCCCCGGCGGACTGCGGCGCGGCTCGCGCTATGTCGTACGGGTGGTGGCGGGCGGCGACCAGCTGGCCCGTCAGACCGGTCTGGTGGACGGCCGCGGCCGTCCGATCCGCGGGCTGCCCCCGCAGGTGGTCTCGGGGGCCACCTGCGACGCCGAGGCGGCCTGGCGCGGAGCCTTCCTCGCCCACGGTTCGCTCACCGAGCCCGGCCGCTCCTCCTCGCTGGAGGTCACCTGCCCGGGACCGGAGGCGGCCCTCGCCCTGGTCGGGGCGGCGCGCCGGCTCTCCATCGCCGCCAAGGCCCGCGAGGTGCGCGGCGTGGACCGCGTCGTGGTCCGCGACGGCGACGCGATCGGCGCCCTGCTGACCCGGCTCGGCGCCCATGACGCGGTGCTCGCCTGGGAGGAGCGCCGGATGCGGCGCGAGGTCCGCGCCACGGCCAACCGGCTCGCCAACTTCGACGACGCGAACCTGCGCCGCTCGGCCCGCGCGGCGGTCGCCGCCGGGGCCCGGGTGGGGCGCGCGCTGGAGATCCTCGGCGAGGAGGTCCCCGAGCACCTCGCCGCCGCCGGACGGCTGCGCATGGAGCACAAGCAGGCCTCGCTGGAGGAGCTGGGCGCGCTCGCCGACCCGCCGCTGACCAAGGACGCGGTCGCCGGCCGGATCCGCCGGCTGCTGGCGATGGCCGACAAGCGGGCCCAGGACCTGGGCATCCCCGGGACCGAGTCGACCCTCAGCGAGGAGCTCGCCGACGGCCTGGTGGGCTGAGACCGCCGACGCGGCGGCGAGCGCGGGACGTTGGTCCCGGACCCGTCGGGACCCAGGTCCCGCACCACCGGGACCCAGGTCCCGACCGGCGTGACGGAGGCCCGTACCCCTACTGGCGAGTACGGGCCTCCTGCCGTATCCGGTGGCGCGCAAGGGCCCTCTCGATGTCACTCCCGGGCCCTTGGAGAGGTAGGGTCGGAAGCGGTCGGGGACATCCCTATACAACTCGCCGGCGTCGAAAACCGGCGTACCTAACGAGGAGATCGGTTCGTGACGATCCGCGTAGGCATCAACGGCTTCGGCCGCATCGGTCGCAACTACTTCCGCGCGCTGCTCGAGCAGGGTGCGGACATCGAGATCGTGGCTGTCAACGACCTGGGTGACACTGCGACCACGGCCCACCTGCTGAAGTACGACACCATTCTGGGTCGTCTCAAGGCAGAGGTCAGCCACACCGCCGACACCATCACCGTCGATGGTCACACCGTCAAGGTGCTCTCCGAGCGCAACCCGGCCGACATCCCCTGGGGTGAGCTGGGCGTCGACATCGTCATCGAGTCGACCGGCATCTTCACCAAGAAGGCCGACGCCGAGAAGCACATCGCGGGCGGCGCCAAGAAGGTCCTCATCTCGGCTCCGGCCAAGGACGAGGACATCACCATCGTGATGGGCGTCAACCAGGACCAGTACGACGCGGCCAACCACAACGTCATCTCCAACGCCTCCTGCACCACCAACTGTGTGGCGCCGATGGCCAAGGTCCTCGACGAGAACTTCGGCATCGTCAAGGGCCTGATGACGACGGTCCACGCGTACACCAACGACCAGCGGATCCTGGACTTCCCGCACTCGGACCTGCGTCGCGCCCGCGCCGCCGCCGAGAACATCATCCCGACCACCACCGGCGCCGCCAAGGCCACCGCCCTGGTCCTCCCGCAGCTCAAGGGCAAGCTCGACGGCATCGCGATGCGCGTCCCGGTCCCGACCGGCTCCGCCACCGACCTGGTCGTCACCCTGCAGCGCGAGGTCACCAAGGACGAGGTCAACGCCGCGTTCAAGAAGGCCTCCGACGACGGCGCCCTCAAGGGCTTCCTGACGTACACCGAGGACCCGATCGTCTCCTCGGACATCGTCGGCGACCCGTCGTCCTGCACCTTCGACTCCTCCCTGACCATGGTCCAGGAGGGCAACACGGTGAAGATCCTCGGCTGGTACGACAACGAGTGGGGCTACTCCAACCGCCTCGTGGACCTCACGGTCTTCGTCGGCGAGCAGCTCTGATCCTCGGATCGGCAGGCACATCGATGTAAGCGAAGGGGCTCGACCGGCGCAACGAAGCGCAGGTCGAGCCCCTTAGCATGTTCATCCGTCCTTGCAAGGAGTAACGGAAGACCAGATGAAGACGATCGACGAACTTCTCGCCGAAGGGGTCGCGGGCAAGCGGGTATTCGTCCGCGCCGACCTCAATGTGCCGCTGGACGGCACCACGATCACCGACGACGGCCGGATCCGCGCCGTCCTCCCGACGGTCGCCAAGCTCGCCGAGGCCGGCGCGCGCGTCGTCGTCGCCTCGCACCTCGGCCGCCCCAAGGGCGCCCCGGACCCGGCCTTCTCGCTGGCGCCCGCCGCCGCGCGCCTGGGCGAACTCCTCGGCGCCGACGTCGCCTTCGCCACCGACACGGTCGGCGAGTCCGCCCGCGCCACGGTCGCCGGCCTCACCGACGGCCAGGTCGCCGTCATCGAGAACCTCCGCTTCAACGCCGGCGAGACGTCCAAGGACGACGCCGAACGCGGCGCCTTCGCCGACCGGCTGGCCGAGCTCGCCGATGTCTACGTGGGCGACGGCTTCGGCGCGGTGCACCGCAAGCACGCCTCGGTCTTCGACCTCCCGGCGCGGCTCCCGCACTACGCGGGCTACCTGATCGCCACCGAGGTCGGCGTCCTGAAGAAGCTCACCACCGATGTGAAGCGGCCGTACGCGGTCGTCCTCGGCGGCGCCAAGGTCTCCGACAAGCTCGGCGTGATCGACCACCTGCTGGAGCGGGCCGACCGCATCCTGATCGGCGGCGGTATGGCGTACACCTTCCTCAAGGCCCAGGGCCACGAGGTCGGCAGCTCGCTGCTCCAGGAGGACCAGATCCCGGCCGTGCAGGAGTACCTGCGGCGCGCCGAGGACAAGGGCGTGGAGTTCGTCCTCCCCGTCGACGTCGTGGTCGCCCCCGCCTTCCCCGACCTGAAGACCAAGGCCCCGGCCCACCCCACCACCGTCGCCGCCGACGCCATCCCGGCCGGCCAGATGGGGCTGGACAACGGACCCGAGACCAACAAGCTCTACGCATCGAAGCTCGCCGACGCGGCCACCGTCTTCTGGAACGGCCCGATGGGCGTCTTCGAACACCCCGACTTCGCCGACGGCACCCGCGCGGTCGCCCAGGCGCTCGTCGACTCGTCGGCCTTCAGCGTCGTCGGCGGTGGCGACTCCGCCGCGGCCGTCCGCATCCTGGGCTTCGACGAGAATGCTTTCGGACATATTTCGACCGGTGGCGGCGCGAGCCTCGAATACCTCGAGGGCAAGACGCTTCCCGGGCTCGCCGCACTGGAGGACTGACCTTTCATGACCACCCGCACCCCGCTGATGGCGGGCAACTGGAAGATGAACCTCAACCACCTCGAGGCCATCGCCCACGTCCAGAAGCTCGCCTTCGCCCTGGCCGACAAGGACTACGAGGACGTCGAGGTCGCCGTCCTGGTGCCCTTCACCGACCTGCGCACCGTGCAGACCCTGGTCGACGGCGACAAGCTGAAGATCAAGTACGGCGCCCAGGACATCTCGGCGCACGACTCCGGCGCGTACACCGGTGAGATCTCCGGCCCCATGCTCGCCAAGCTGCGCTGCACGTACGTGGCCGTCGGCCACAGCGAGCGCCGCCAGTACCACGGCGAGAACGAGGAGATCTGCAACGCCAAGGTGAAGGCCGCCTTCAAGCACGGCCTGACCCCGATCCTCTGCGTCGGCGAGGGCCTGGACATCCGCAAGGCCGGCGACCAGGTCTCCTACACGCTCGCGCAGCTCGACGGCGCCCTGAAGGACATCCCGGCCGAGCAGGCCGAGACCATCGTGATCGCCTACGAGCCGGTCTGGGCCATCGGGACCGGCGAGGTCGCCACCCCCGCGGACGCCCAGGAGGTCTGCGGCGCGATCCGCGGCAGGCTGGCCGAGCTGTACTCGCAGGAGCTGGCCGACGCCGTCCGCATCCAGTACGGCGGCTCGGTGAAGTCCGGCAACGTCGCGGCCATCATGGCGCAGCCCGACGTGGACGGCGCCCTCATCGGCGGCGCCGCGCTGGACGCCGACGAGTTCGTCAAGATCGTCCGCTTCCGCGACCAGTGAGTATGCGGTAGCGCCGATCCGTCGTACCCTTGCGGGGGCCGAGGGGGTTGTCACCCTCCGGCCCCCGCTGTACGTACAGGCAGTAATCGAGAAATCCGGAAAGTAGGGACCAGCCGTGATTCTGGCGTTCCAGATCGCCCTGATCGTCTTCAGCCTGCTGCTGATGCTGCTGGTGCTCATGCACAAGGGCAAGGGCGGCGGTCTCTCCGACATGTTCGGTGGCGGAATGCAGTCCTCCGTCGGCGGCTCCTCGGTCGCCGAACGTAACCTCGACCGGATCACCGTGGTGGTCGGTCTGGTCTGGTTCGCGTGCATTGTCGTCCTCGGTCTGCTCATCAAGCTGGACAACTGACCCCTCGTCCGTGATTCCCGGTGAGGGTGTAACTCCTTTCACTGGACGCGCGTTGGGCCTTACGTAGACTGGGGCATCCTCGAGCACCATCACGCAGGGAGTTACGACCGTGGCAAGTGGCAACGCGATCCGGGGAAGCCGGGTCGGAGCGGGGCCGATGGGGGAGGCGGAGCGGGGCGAGTCCGCGCCGCGCGCCCGCATCTCCTTCTGGTGCTCGAACGGGCACGAGACGCAGCCGAGCTTCGCCCATGACGCGCAGGTGCCGGACATCTGGGACTGCCCGCGCTGCGGCTTCCCGGCCGGCCAGGACAAGGACAGCCCGCCCGACCCGCCCCGCACCGAGCCGTACAAGACGCATCTGGCGTACGTACGCGAGCGGCGCAGCGACGAGGACGGCGAGGCGATCCTCGCCGAGGCGCTGGCCAAGCTCCGCGGCGAGATCTGAGCCTCCGCCGCGGCGAGCTCCACGCCTCCTCCCGGCACAGCTCCACGGAAACCCCAGTCGTTTCACCGGCCGGACACCCACGGGTGTCCGGCCGTATCGCGTTCCCGCGCCACCGCCCTCCTCCACATCACCCGCCTCCTCGATCAATTAGGTTGGTGGGGCAGCGGGGATGCTGATGACGAGAAGAAGTGGGCTGATATCCGGGATGAACGCAGCAAGCCGAACCAAGCTCAATCAGACGCCCGAGTGGACGGCTCTCGCGAAGCACCGTGAGGAGCTCGGCGCACCCCAGCTGCGCGAGCTGTTCGCGCGGCAGCAGGACCGCGGCACCGCCTACACCCTGCGGGTCGGCGACCTCCACCTCGACTACTCCAAGCACCTGGTCACCGACGAGACGCTGCGCCTGCTGCGCGAACTCGCCGCCGCCACCGGGGTCGCGGAGCTGCGGGACGCGATGTTCCGCGGCGAGAAGATCAACACCACCGAGGACCGGGCGGTCCTGCACACCGCGCTCCGCGCCCCGCGCGACGCGGTGATCGAGGTCGACGGCGAGAATGTCGTGCCCGCCGTGCACGCCGTCCTGGACAAGATGGCCGGCTTCGCCGAGAAGGTCCGGTCCGGACAGTGGACCGGTCACACCGGCAAGCCCGTCAAGAACATCGTCAACATCGGCATCGGCGGCTCCGACCTCGGCCCCGCCATGGCGTACGAGGTGTTGCGCTCCTTCACGGACCGCGCGCTCACCGTCCGCTTCGTCTCCAACGTCGACGGCGCCGACCTGCACGAGGCCGTCCGCGACCTCGACCCGGCCGAGACGCTGTTCGTCATCGCCTCGAAGACGTTCACGACGATCGAGACCATCACCAACGCCACCTCCGCCCGGGACTGGCTGCTGACCGAGCTGAAGGCCGGTCAGGACGCCGTCGCGAAGCACTTCGTCGCCCTGTCGACCAACGCCGAGAAGGTCGAGGAGTTCGGCATCGACACGGCCAACATGTTCGAGTTCTGGGACTGGGTCGGCGGCCGTTACTCCTACGACTCGGCGATCGGCCTCTCGCTGATGGTCGCCATCGGACCGGACCGCTTCCGCGAGATGCTCGACGGCTTCCACCTCGTCGACGAGCACTTCCGCACCGCCCCGCCCGAGGAGAACGCCCCGCTCCTCCTGGGCCTCCTCGGCGTCTGGTACGGCAACTTCTTCGACGCCCAGTCGCACGCGGTGCTGCCCTACAGCCACTACCTGTCCAAGTTCACCGCGTACCTCCAGCAGCTCGACATGGAGTCCAACGGCAAGTCCGTCGACCGCGACGGCGACCCCGTGGACTGGCAGACCGGACCGGTCGTCTGGGGCACGCCCGGCACCAACGGGCAGCACGCCTACTACCAGTTGATCCACCAGGGCACCAAGCTGATCCCGGCGGACTTCATCGGCTTCGCCGCCCCGGTCCACGACCTGCTGCCCGGGCTGATCGCCCAGCACGATCTGCTGATGGCCAACTTCTTCGCCCAGACCCAGGCCCTCGCCTTCGGCAAGACGCCCGAGGAGGTCCGGGCGGAGGGCGTGCCCGAGGAGCTGGTCCCGCACAAGACGTTCCGGGGCAACCACCCCACGACGACGATCCTCGCCGACAAGCTGACCCCCTCGGTCCTCGGCCAGCTCATCGCGCTGTACGAGCACAAGGTCTTCGTCCAGGGCGCCATCTGGAACATCGACTCCTTCGACCAGTGGGGCGTCGAGCTCGGCAAGGTCCTCGCCAAGAAGATCGAACCGCTCCTGACCGGTGACGAGGGCGGGGCCGCGGACGCCGGGCAGCTGGACAGCTCCACCGCCGCCCTGGTCGACGCCTACCGCACGCTGCGCGGGCGCTGAGCCGATGCCACAGGGGGAGGGGACGACCGTACGGCTGCGGCCGCCGCGCAACACGCTGAACGAGCGCGTCACCGGCTGGTGGCGGGTCCAGTGGCTGCTGCTGACCGCCGTGCACGTCGTGCCGCTCGCGGTGCTGGGCGCGCTGATCGGGCCCGCCCGGTTCTGGCTGCTGCTGTCCGCCGCGGTCCTGGCCGCGGCGGGGGCGGCGGCCACCGTCCTCTTCCCCCTGTGGTGGTTCCGTACGCATCGGTGGGAGGTCACCGAGGACGCGGTGTACGTCCGCACCGGGTTCTTCTGGCAGGAGTGGCGGATCGCCCCGATGTCCCGGATCCAGACCGTGGACACCGTGCGCGGCCCGCTGGAGCAGCTCTTCCGGCTGGCCACCGTCACGGTCACCACCGCCTCCGCCAAGGGCGCGGTCCGGATCCAGGGACTGGACCACGAGGTCGCAGCCGACCTGGCCGGGCAGCTCACCCGCATCACCCGCGACACCCCCGGCGACGCCACATGAGCACCGCCGCCCCGCCCGCCGACTGGCGCCGCCTCGACCCCCGTACGGTCCTGGTCACCGCCCTCGTCGTGGCGGGCGTCGTCGCGGGCGCCGCCATCCCCGTCACCCTCGGCCTCACCCGATGGTTCGGCCTCCCGGCCGCCGTCCTCCAGGTGCTCGCCGGAGCCGTCCTGGTCATCGGGGCCGCCGCGGGCGCCGACCGGGTCCGCTGGCACCGCACCCGCTACCGCGTCGGCGAGGAGCGCGTCGACCTCCACACCGGCCTCCTCCTCGTCAAGCGCCGCTCCCTGGCCCGCAGCCGTATCCGCACGGTCGACCTCACCGCCAACCTGATGCTCCGCCTCCTCGGCCTGGTCACCGTCAGGATCGGCACCGGAGAGCAGGGCAACGACTCCACCCTCCAACTGGACCCGGTCACCCGCGCCGAGGGCGAACGGCTGCGCCGCCTCCTGCTGGAGCGCGCCGCCACCGCACCGTCCGGCGTCCACCGGGAAGGGGAACTGGCCGTTCTGGACCCCCGCTGGATCCGCTACGCCCCGGTCTCCTTCGTCGCCCCCATGCTCGGCGGCGCCGCCGTCGGGGCCGTGCTCCAGGTCAGCGACTGGGTCGGGGCCCAGGGCGAGGTCATCGCATGGGTCGGCGACCGCTTCCGGGACACCCCGCTGCTCTGGGTGATCGTCGGCCTCGCCCTCGCCGCCCTGGTCGCGGGCGTCGCCGGAGCGCTCGTTCTCTGGGTCGAGATGTGGTGGAACTACCGCCTGGAGCGTGAGCCCGGCGGCACCCTCAGGGTCCGGCGCGGACTGTTCACCTCCCGGTCCATCTCCGTCGAGGAGGCCCGGCTGCGCGGCGTCGACCTGGTCGAGCCGCTGGGCGTACGGCTGCTCGGCGCGGCCCGGCTGGACGCCATCACCACCGGTCTCGCCAAGGACCACGAGGCCAAGAACGCCGACCACAACACCCTGCTCCCGGTCGCGCCCCGGACCCGGGCCGACGCCGTCGCCGCCGACGTCCTGCGCGAGGCGGACACCCCGACCGGCGCCGCGCTCACCCCGCACCCGCCCGCCGCCCGGGGCCGCCGGCTGCGCTGGTCGCTCGCCGCGGCCCTCGGCCCGGTCCTGGTCCTGACCCTCCTCGGGGCCCTGCTCACCCCCGTACTGCTGTGGATCGCGCTCGGCTGCGCGGTGGTGTCCGCCCCCGTCGCGGTGGCGCTGGCCCTGGACGCGTACCGGGGGCTCGGGCACGCGCTCGCCGGCCGCTATCTGGTCACCCGCTCCGGTACGGTCCGCCGCTCCACCGCCGCCCTGGAGCGGGCCGGGGTGATCGGCTGGACGGTCAGGCAGTCGGTCTTCCAGCGGCGGGCCGGGCTGCTCAGCATCACGGCCACCACGGCCGCCGGAGGGGGCGCGTACACGGCGTACGACACCGACGCGTCCGAGGGCCTCACCTTCGCCGCCGAGGCCGTACCGGGGCTGCTGGAGCCCTTCCTGGAGCGCTCCCCGAAGGACGCCTGAGGCCGGTCAGCCGCCGTGCGTCGTGTCGATGACGCAGAAGCGGTTGCCCTCGGGGTCGGCGAGCACCACGAAGTCCGGGTCCGGGGGGTACAGCTCCCACGCGACTCTCTCGGCACCGAGCCCGACCAGCCGCTCCACCTCGGCCTCCTGGCTGTCGGAGTAGAGGTCGAGGTGGACCCGGGGGACCTCCTGCGCGGGGGAGGCGGAGCGGCCCAGCGCCACGCCGACGCCGGGCCCTTCGACCGGGACCAGGACCACCCAGTCGTCCGTCCCGGGCTCACGCTCGGTGTACGTGAGCGCCGCCTTCCAGAAGGCGGCGGCCCTGCTCACGTCGGTCGCGCCCATCACCACGGTTCCGATATGCACCATGGGCCGAGCCTTTCACGCACGAGGCCCGGACCGCTCGGGAAAGCGGTCCGGGCCTGCGAGGTTTCCGACGCTCAGGCAGAGGCCGGCGGGTACAGGGCGCGCGGCAGCCGCGAGGCCGCCGCCGCGTCCAGCAGCCACAGGGTGCGACCGCGGCCGTACGCGCCCGCCGCCGGGGCCTGGATCTCCCCGGCCCCGGACAGTGCGATGGCCGCCGCCTCCGCCTTGTCCTCGCCCGCCGCCAGCAGCCACACCTCGCGCGCCGCGCGGATCGCGGGCAGCGTGAGCGAGACGCGGACCGGCGGCGGCTTGGGAGCCCCGTGCACACCGACGACGGTGCGCTCGGTCTCCCGTACCGCCGGCAGCTCCGGGAAGAGCGAGGCCACATGCGTGTCCGGGCCGACGCCCAGCATCAGCACGTCGAACGTGGGCACCGGGCCGTGGTCCTCGGGACCCGCGGCGGCGGCCAGTTCGGCGGCGTAACCGGCTGCCGCCTCGTCCACGTCCTTGCCGTACGGGCCGTCGGACGCGGGCATCGCGTGCACCCGGGCCGGGTCGAGCGGCACCGCGTCGAGCAGCGCCGCACGGGCCTGGGTGACATTGCGCTCCGGGTCGCCCTCGGGCAGGAACCGCTCGTCGCCCCACCACAGGTCCAGGCGCGACCAGTCGACCGCGTCCCGGGCGGGCGCGGCGGCGAGCGCGGCCAGCAGGCCGTTGCCGTTGCGCCCGCCGGTCAGCACCACCGAGGCGTGGCCCCGGGAGGCCTGGGCGTCCACGATCCTCGTGATCAGCCGGGCCGCCGCGGCCTGGGCCATCAGCTCCTTGTCGCGGTGCACGACCAGTTGGGGAGGCGTCACTTGGCGGCCGCCTTCTTGGCCGGGGCCTTCTTCGCGGCGGGCGCCTTGGCCTCGGCGGTCTTCTCCCCGGCGCTCTCGGCCGGCTTCGCCGCCTCGACCTCGCCGCCGGCGTGCAGCCGTTCGACGCCGAACTTCACCGCGGACGCGTAGGTGTTGTCCGGATCGAGCCGGCGCAGCTCCTCCGCCAGCAGCTCGGCGGTGTCCCGGCGCTTGAGCGCCACCGCGCGGTCCGGCTGGTTCTGCATGGAGAGCGTGGCCAGCGAGCCGTCGGCCCGGTCCAGGACGATGACGCCGTTCTTCGTCTCCAGCCGGACCGCGGTGAGGCCGGGCCCTTCGGAGTGCGTGCGCTCCACGGGGACGCCGAGCCGGTCCGCGAGCCACATGGCCAGCAGCTCGCAGCTCGGGTTGTCGCTCTCGCCCTCGACGGTCGCACCGATGACCTCGGCCGGCTGCTGGTCCAGCGCCGCGGCCAGCATCGAGCGCCACGGTGTGATCCGGGTCCAGGCCAGATCGGTGCTGCCGGGGCTGTACGTCGCCGCCCGCACCGCCAGCTCGTCGAGCGGGCGCTCGGCGGAGTAGGCGTCGGTGATCCGGCGCTGGGCGAGGGCCCCGAGCGGGTCCTTCGCCGGGTCGGCGGGCGCGCCCTCGGGCCACCACACCACGACCGGGGCGTCCGGAAGCAGCAGCGGAAGGACCACCGACTGGGCGTGGTTGGCCAGTTCGCCGTGGAGCCGCAGCACGACGGTCTCGCCGGTGCCCGCGTCGGAACCGACCCGGACCTCGGCGTCGAGACGGGCGTCCCGGCGGGCCCGCGGCGAGCGGCTGACCCGCTTGATCACCGCGATGATCCGCGAGGGGTGCTCGCGCGAGGCGTCACCGGCCGACTTGAGCGCGTCGTACGCGTTCTCCTCGTCGGTGACGATGACCAGCGTGAGCACCATGCCGATGGCGGGGGTGCCGATGGCCCGGCGGGCCGAGACCAGCGCCTGGTTGATCTTGCTGGATGTGGTTTCCGTGAGATCGATCTTCATGGCCGCCTCCAGCTCCGTCCGTCGCGTGCGAGCATCTCGTCGGCCTCGGCCGGACCCCAGGTGCCGGCCGCGTACTGCGCGGGCTTGCCGTGCTTGTCCCAGTACTCCTCGATCGGGTCGAGGATGTTCCAGGAGAGTTCGACCTCCTGGTGGCGGGGGAAGAGGTTGGCGTCGCCGAGCAGGACGTCCAGGAGGAGCCGCTCGTACGCCTCCGGGCTGGACTCCGTGAACGACTCGCCGTACGCGAAGTCCATCGTGACGTCCCGGACCTCCATCGAGGTGCCGGGCACCTTGGAGCCGAAGCGCACGGTGACGCCCTCGTCCGGCTGGACCCGGATGACCAGGGCGTTGCCGCCCAGCTCCTCGGTCGCACTGGACTCGAACGGCAGATACGGGGCGCGCTTGAAGACGACCGCGATCTCCGTGACCCGGCGGCCGAGCCGCTTTCCGGTCCTGAGGTAGAACGGCACGCCCGCCCAGCGGCGGTTGTTGATCGTCAGCTTGATCGCGGCGAAGGTGTCGGTCGTCGACTTGGGGTCGATGCCTTCCTCCTCCAGATAGCCGGGGACCTCTTCGCCGCCCTGCCAGGCGTGTGCGTACTGGCCGCGCACCGTGTGCTTGCCGAGGTCGTCGGGCAGCTCGACGGCGGTGAGCACCTTGAGCTTCTCGGCGACCAGGGCCTTCGGGTGGAAGGAGCCGGGCTCCTCCATCGCGGTCAGCGCCAGCAGCTGGAGCAGGTGGTTCTGGATGACGTCACGGGCGGCGCCGATGCCGTCGTAGTAGCCGGCCCGGCCGCCGATGCCGATGTCCTCGGCCATCGTGATCTGTACGTGGTCGACGTAGGACCGGTTCCAGATCGGCTCGAACATCGTGTTGGCGAACCGCAGCGCCAGGATGTTCTGGACCGTCTCCTTGCCCAGGTAGTGGTCGATCCGGAAGACCTCGTTGGGCGGGAAGACGGCGTGCACGAGCTGGTTGAGCTCCTGCGCGCTGGCCAGGTCGTGACCGAACGGCTTCTCGATGACGGCACGCCGCCAGGAGCCCTCGCTCTGGTCGGCCAGGCCGTGCTTCTTCAGTTGCTGGACGACCTTGGGGAAGAACTTCGGCGGCACGGAGAGGTAGAAGGCGAAGTTGCCGCCCGTCCCCTGTGCCTTGTCGAGCTCCTCGATGGTCGCCTTCAGCGTCTCGAACGCCTCGTCGTCGTCGAAGTTGCCCTGGACGAAGCGCATCCCCTGGATGAGCTGCTGCCAGACCTCCTCGCGGAACGGCGTACGGGCGTGCTCCTTGACGGCGTCGTGGACGACCTGCGCGAAGTCCTCGTCCTCCCAGTCGCGGCGCGCGAATCCGATGAGCGAGAAGCCCGGCGGAAGCAGGCCGCGATTGGCCAGGTCATAGACGGCAGGCATCAGCTTTTTACGGGACAAATCGCCCGTGACGCCAAAGATGACCAGGCCCGACGGCCCCGCGATACGCGGGAGCCGTCGGTCCTGTGCGTCACGGAGCGGGTTGGCTCCGGGAACAGCAGACAAAGTGGTCAGCCCTCCGAGGGGGCGAGGCGCGAAAGCTCCGCCTCGGTCGACTTGAGCAGGTCGTTCCAGGACGCCTCGAACTTCTCGACGCCCTCGTCCTCCAGCACCTGCACGACGTCGTCGTACGAGATGCCGAGCTTCTTGATGGCGTCGAGGTCGGCGCGGGCCCGGTCGTAGCCGCCGGTGACGGTGTCACCGGTGATCTCGCCGTGGTCGGCCACCGCGTCCAGCGTCGCCTCCGGCATGGTGTTCACCGTGTTCGGCGCCACCAGCTCGTCGACGTACAGCGTGTCCTTCAGCGCCGGGTCCTTGACGCCGGTGGAGGCCCACAGCGGACGCTGCTTGTTGGCCCGCGCCCTGTCCAGGGGGGCCCAGCGGTCGGAGGAGAAGACCTCCTCGTACGCCTCGTAGGCCAGCCGGGCGTTGGCCAGCGCGGACTTGCCCTTGGCCGCCTTCGCCTCGTCCGAGCCGATGGCGTCCAGCCGCTTGTCGATCTCGGTGTCCACACGGGACACGAAGAACGAGGCCACCGAGTGGATCTTGGAGAGGTCCAGGCCCGCGGCCTTCGCCTTCTCCAGGCCCGCCAGGTAGGCGTCCATGACCGCGCGGTAGCGCTCCAGCGAGAAGATCAGCGTCACGTTGACGCTGATGCCCCGGCCGATCGTCTCGGTGATCGCCGGCAGACCGGCCTTGGTCGCCGGGATCTTGATGAGCGTGTTCGGCCGGTCGACCAGCCAGGCGAGCTGCTTGGCCTCGGCGGTGGTGGCCGTGGTGTTGTGCGCCAGGCGCGGGTCCACCTCGATGGAGACCCGGCCGTCCTGGCCGCCCGTCGCGTCGAAGACCGGGCGCAGGATGTCGGCGGCGTCGCGGACGTCCGCCGTCGTGATCATGCGGAGCGCTTCCTCGACGGTGACCTTGCGGGCGGCGAGGTCGGTGAGCTGCTGCTCGTAACCGTCGCCCGAGGAGATCGCCTTCTGGAAGATCGACGGGTTGGTGGTGACGCCGACGACATGGCTCTGGTCGATCAGCTCGGCCAGATTGCCGGACGTGATCCGCTTGCGCGACAGGTCGTCGAGCCAGATCGCCACGCCCTCGTCGGAGAGGCGCTTGAGTGCGTCTGTCATGAGTTGCATCTCCTACTAGTCGTCTATACCGGCGTCAGCGCGTGGCGGCTTCGAGAGATTCCCGCGCGGCGGCGGCCACGTTCTCGGCGGTGAAGCCGAACTCGCGGAACAGCACCTTCGCGTCCGCCGAGGCCCCGAAGTGCTCCAGCGAGATGATCCGGCCCGCGTCGCCCACGTACCGGTACCAGGTCAGGCCGATGCCCGCCTCGACCGCGACGCGCGCCTTGACCGACGGCGGCAGCACGCTGTCCTTGTACGCCTGGTCCTGCTCCTCGAACCACTCGACGGACGGCATCGAGACGACCCGGGTCGGCACCCCGGCCGCCTGGAGCTGCTCGCGCGCCTCGACGGCCACGTGGACCTCGGAACCGGTCGCGATGAGCAGCACCTGCGGCTCGCCACCTTCGGCCTCGAACAGGACGTAACCGCCCTTGGCCGCGTCCTCGTTCGCCTCGTACGTCGGCACGCCCTGCCGGGTCAGCGCCAGACCGTGCGGGGCGCCCTTGCCGAACACCTTGGTGTAGCGGCGCAGGATCTCGCGCCAGGCGATGGCGGTCTCGTTGGCGTCGGCCGGGCGCACGATGTTCAGGCCCGGGATGGCGCGCAGCGCGGCCAGGTGCTCGACCGGCTGGTGGGTCGGACCGTCCTCGCCGAGGCCGATCGAGTCGTGCGTCCACACGTACGTCACCGGCAGGTGCATCAGCGCGGACAGCCGCACCGCGTTGCGCATGTAGTCGGAGAACACCAGGAAGGTGCCGCCGTAGATGCGGGTGTTGCCGTGCAGCGCGATGCCGTTCATGGCGGCGGCCATCGCGTGCTCACGGATCCCGAAGTGGATCGTGCGGCCGTACGGGTCGGCCTCCGGCAGCGGGTTGCCCGCCGGGAGGAACGACGACGTCTTGTCGATCGTCGTGTTGTTCGAGCCCGCGAGGTCGGCGGAGCCGCCCCACAGCTCGGGCACGATCTCGCCGAGCGCCTGGAGCACCTTGCCGGACGCGGCACGCGTGGCCAGGCCCTTGCCGGGCTCGAAGACGGGGAGCTTCTCCTCCCAGCCCTCGGGCAGCTCGCCCGCGGCGATCCGGTCGAAGGAGGCGGCGCGCTCCGGGTTGGCCGTGCGCCACGCGGCGAACGACTTGTCCCACTCGGCGCGGGCCTCGCGGCCGCGGTCCAGGGCCTCACGGGTGTGGCCGATGACCGCGTCGGAGACCTCGAAGCTCTGCTCCGGGTCGAAGCCGAGGACCCGCTTGGTCGCCGCGACCTCGTCGTCGCCGAGCGCCGAGCCGTGCGCGGCCTCGGTGTTCTGGGCGTTCGGGGCGGGCCAGGCGATGATCGAGCGGGCCGCGATGAACGAGGGGCGCTCGGTCTCGGCCTTGGCCGCCTGCAGCGCCGCGTAGAGACCCGCCGGGTCCAGGTCGCCGCTGGGGAGCTGGTCGACGCGCTGGACGTGCCAGCCGTACGCCTCGTACCGCTTGAGGGTGTCCTCGGAGACCGCGGTCTCCGTGTCGCCCTCGATCGAGATGTGGTTGTCGTCCCAGAGCAGGACCAGGTTGCCCAGCTTCTGGTGCCCGGCCAGCGAGGACGCCTCGGCCGAGATGCCCTCCTGGAGGCAGCCGTCACCCGCGACGACCCACACCATGTGGTCGAACGGGGAGGCGCCGGGGGCCGCCTCGGGGTCGAAGAGACCGCGCTCGTAGCGGGCGGCCATCGCCATGCCCACCGCGTTGGCGACACCCTGGCCCAGCGGCCCGGTCGTCGTCTCGACACCGGTCGTGTGGCCGTACTCCGGGTGTCCCGGGGTCTTCGAGCCCCAGGTGCGGAACGCCTTCAGGTCGTCCAGCTCCAGGCCGTAACCGGCGAGGTAGAGCTGGATGTAGAGCGTCAGGCTGGAGTGGCCGGCGGAGAGGACGAACCGGTCGCGACCGGTCCACTCGGCGTCCGCGGGGTCGTGCCGCATCACCTTCTGGAAGAGGGTGTACGCGGCGGGAGCCAGGCTCATCGCCGTGCCCGGGTGGCCGTTTCCGACTTTCTGTACGGCGTCCGCGGCGAGAACGCGGGCGGTGTCCACGGCCCGCTGGTCCAAATCGGTCCACTGGAGGTCTGTGGTGGTCGGCTTGATGCTCACCCTGAGTCAGGGCTCCTCTCCACTGTCGTAAGCCGGTGACTGTGACCGCACCGGGCGCTGTCGAGCCTACCCCCGTTGCCAGGCACACTTTCCGAGCACTTTCCAGGGTGTGGGCGGCCCGTGGAGTTCGCCTCCCGGCGGAATGACGATCCGGCGAACAGTCACCCCCAACACGACCCCACCCCCGCGAAGGGCGGCGTATCCGCAACGTCTAGAGTGAACGGGTTCGCGCAAGTCTTCACCGGGCCTCCTGGCCCGGAGCTTGCTGGGATTTCTCTGTCAGGGGTGTGCGTGACGGCCGTCGAGTCCCGACCCGCAGGGGTCGCCTTGACTCCCAGCCCGGGGGGCCATCGCCCGTTCGGGGCCCGCGTCAAGGCCTTCGTGGCGCTTACCAAGCCACGGATCATCGAGCTGTTGCTCATCACCACCGTTCCGGTGATGTTCCTCGCCGCCCAGGGTGTGCCCGACCTGTGGCTCGTTCTCACGACCACCATCGGTGGATATCTCTCCGCCGGCGGCGCCAACGCGCTCAACATGTACATCGACCGGGACATCGACGCGCTGATGGACCGTACGTCCCAGCGCCCGCTGGTCACGGGCATGGTCAGCCCCCGCGAGTGCCTCGCCTTCGGCATCGCCCTCGCGGTGATCTCCACGCTCTGGTTCGGGCTGCTCGTCAACTGGCTCTCGGCCGCCCTCGCGCTCGGCGCGCTGCTCTTCTACGTCGTCGTCTACACGATGCTGCTGAAGCGCAGGACCTCCCAGAACATCGTCTGGGGCGGCATCGCGGGCTGCATGCCGGTCCTCATCGGCTGGTCCGCCGTGACGAACGAGCTCTCCTGGGCCGCCGTCATCCTCTTCGCCGTCATCTTCTTCTGGACGCCGCCGCACTACTGGCCGCTCTCCATGAAGGTCAAGGACGACTACGCCCGGGTCGGCGTCCCGATGCTCCCGGTCGTCGCCACCAACCGGGTGGTCGCCCAGCAGATCGTCCTCTACAGCTGGGTGATGGTCGCGGTCTCGCTGCTGCTCACCCCGCTCGGCTACACCGGCTGGTTCTACACCGCGGTGGCGCTGCTGTCCGGCGGCGCCTGGCTCTGGGAGGCCCACGGCCTGCAGAACCGGGCCAAGGCCGGGGTCACCGGGGCCAAGCTCAAGGAGATGCGGCTGTTCCACTGGTCCATCACCTACGTCTCCCTGCTCTTCCTGGCCGTCGCGGTGGACCCCTTCCTCCGCTGACCTCCTCCCTTACGGCCGTACGGGCGGGTCGCGTGGCACAAGCCACGTGACCCGCCCGTCGCCAGTTCATCTACCCGTCGGTAGCATCCTGTTCATGGCAGAGACGGCAGCAGACGCAGCAGAGACCGGGCAGACCTCGCGGACGGACGCCAGGAAGGCGGCCCGCGCCGAGCGCAGGGCGGCGAAACTCGCCCACCAGATCGGCGCCTTCGCCAAGGAGCACGGCGGCGCGGAGGGACAGCTCGCCTACATCGGCGAGGCCGGCGCCCGCATCGTCCTGGTCGGCCAGGACGGCGCCTGGGGCGACCTCGTGGCCCCGACCTACGCGGTGGCCGAGAGCGCGGCCGCGAAGTCCGGCATCACGATGCACGAGGAGTTCGACGGCGAGTTCGCCCTCAAGGTCCGCACCGGCCCGTACGAGTGGTCCCGGATGGCCGGGATCCAGGTCGGCGGCCCCTCCAACGACAGCTGAGGCGGCTTCCGCTCCCCGGGGGGTGTCCCGCCCCGGGGCTCACCCGTTAGGCCGTGCATACGCACGCCGTCCCAGGGAGCCCCGGATGACCGACCCCGTGCCCGTGGCCGACCTGGTCGACCAGAACTGCCACGGCGTCCTCCGCACCGAGCTGGGCCTCGGCACCTTCGAGGCCCGGCTCACCGCCGCCGACGGCGCTCCGCCCGCCCCCGGCACCACCTTCTTCGACACCCAGACCGGCTTCGCCGTACGCCGCTGGTGCCCGCCCCTGCTCGGGCTCGAAGCGCACTGCCCGCCCGCCCACTACCTGGCCCGCCGCCGGGAGCTGGGCGTCGCCGAGACCTCCCGCCGCCTGCTGCGCGCCTCCGGGGTCCGTGCCCACCTCGTCGACACCGGCCTCCCCGGCGACCTCACGGCACCGGCCGAGATGGCCGCGACGGCCGGGTCCCAGGCCCGCGAGATCGTCCGGCTCGAAGTCCTCGCCGAACAGGTCGCCGACACCTCGGGCACCGTCGACACCTTCCTCGTCAACCTGGGCGAGGCCGTGCACACCGCCGCGTCCTCCGCCGTCGCGTTCACCTCCGACGGCGGAGGCGGCCCCTTCGCCGCCCCCGCGCCGCCGGGGCCGGTCCGGGTGCGGGCGGCGGCCGGGCGCTGGCTGGCCCGCCGGGAGGCGGAGCGCCGGGCCGCCCGCCGGGGCGCGGGGGACCGGGACCGCGGCCCGTCGCCCGTCGAGCCGGAGCTGCTGGACCATCTGCGCTGGTCCGCCGTGGCGTGCGGGCTGCCGCTCCAACTGCGCCTGGGCGCCGCGGACCCGGCCCGCCTCGCCGACTTCGCCGCCGCGACCGAGGGCCACGGCTGCGACCTGGTCCTCCTGCACGGCTACCCGCACCACCGGCAGACCGCCGCGCTGGCGGGCCGGCACCCGCACGTCTACGCCGACCTGGGGGCCGTGCCGGCGCGGACCGGGGCGCGGGCGGCGGGCGTCCTGGCGGAGATCCTGGAGCTCGCGCCGTTCGGCAAGCTGCTGTTCTCCAGCGGGGCGCAGGGGCTGCCGGAGCTGCACCTGGTGGGCGCGCGGCAGTTCCGCGAGGCGCTCGGGCGGGTGCTGGGCGGCTGGGTCGAGGACGGCGCCTGGACCCGCGAGGACGCGGCCCGGGTCGCGGCGATGATCGGGTCGGGCAACGCGCGCCGGGTGTACGGGCTGGAGTGAGAACGCCGTGAGGGGCGGCGGGCCCACCGGCCCGTCGCCCCTCACCCGTCGTACGTCAGTCCGTCAGACGGTCGTCGCCGGTGCCGTCTCCGGCCGCTCGGCGGACGGGCCGGGCAGCGGGGCGGGCGCGTCGTCGCCGCGCTCGCGCATGCTCAGGACGAGCCGGATCACGGCGATCCACATGAGGGCCGAGCCGAGCATGTGGACGCCGACGAGGATCTCGGGGACGTCGCTGAAGTACTGGACGTAGCCGATCGCGCCCTGGGCGAGCAGCACGATCAGCAGGTCGCGGGAGCGGGCCCGGGTGTCGGCGGGGGCGTCGACGACCCGCAGGGCCAGCCACATCGCGATGGCCAGGGCGCAGACCACCCAGGCGGCGATGGCGTGGACATGGGCGGCGACCGACCAGTCCCACGGCATGCGCGGTACGTCGCTGCTGTCGCCGGCGTGCTTGCCGGAACCGGTCACCGAGGTGCCCAGCACGATCAGGACCACCGTGGTCGCCAGGATCGCCCGGGCGAGGCGCCGCACCGGCAGCGGGGTCCGCGGGCGCGGCGGGCCGTCGCCCTCGCCGACCCGCACCCAGGTGATCACGGTGACCGCGAGGAGCGCGTTGGCGAGCAGGAAGTGCCCGGCCACCGTCCACGGGTTGAGGCCCGCCCAGACCGTGATCCCGCCGAGGACGGCGTTGCCCAGCACGATCCAGAACTGCGACCAGGCCAGCCGGGTCAGCTTGCGGCGGCGCGGCTTCATCGAGCTGACGGCGATGATCGCCCAGCCGACCGCGGCCGACAGCACGTACGTCAGCATCCGGTTGCCGAACTCGATCGCGCCGTGCAGCCCCTGTTCGGGCGTCGCGAACAGGCTGTCGTCGGTGCACTTGGGCCAGGTGTCGCAGCCGAGGCCCGAACCGGTGAGCCGGACGGCCCCGCCCGTGACGATGATGAAGACGCTCATCACGACGGCGGAGAGCGCGGCGCGCTTCACCACCTGGGTGGACGGCGTCCAGCGCTTGGCGATGAGGGAGATGGGGGTTTCCACGCGGACCATCGTAGGACGGGGCTTGTGCATGTTTTCACGAGGGGGTGGGTTCGTGCGGGCTTGCCCGGAGTGGTCCCCGGCCGGCCTACTCCCAGCGGAAGAACTTCGCCGCCGCGCCGAGCCCCAGCACCGCCCACACCGCCAGGATCCCGGCCTGGGCCCACGGCATCGACGCCCCGTGCTGGAGGACGTCCCGCAGGCCCTCGGAGAGCGCCGAGACGGGCAGCAGCCCCAGCACCGACTGGACCGCGTCCGGGAACTTGTCCAGCGGCACGATGACCCCGCCGCCGACCAGCAGCAGCAGGAAGACCAGGTTGGCGGCGGCGAGCGTCGCCTCCGCCTTCAGCGTCCCGGCCATCAGCAGCCCGAGACCGGAGAACGCGGCGGTGCCCAGGACGAGGAGCAGCAGCACGGCGAGCGGGTTGCCGTGCGGCGACCAGCCGAGCGCGAGCGCGATGACGGCCAGCAGCACGATCTGGAGCACCTCGGTGACCAGCACCGACAGCGTCTTCGCGGTCATCAGGGCCCAGCGGGGCAGCGGGGAGGCCCCGAGCCGCTTGAGGACCCCGTAACGGCGTTCGAAGCCGGTGGCGATGGCCTGGCCGGTGAAGGCCGTGGACATCACGGCGAGCGCCAGGATGCCCGGGGCCAGGAAGTCGACCGACGCGCCCGAGCCGGTGTCGACGATGTCGACCGCGCTGAACAGCACCAGCAGCAGCGTCGGGATGATCACCGTCAGCAGCAGCTGCTCGCCGTTGCGCAGCAGCATCCGGGTCTCCAGCGCGGTCTGCGCGGCGATCATCCGGGGGAGCGGGGCGGCGCCGGGGCGCGGGGTGTACGTACCGGCGCTCATGCGCGCAGCTCCTTGCCGGTCAGGTGCTGGCCGGTCAGTTGCTTGCCGGTCAGTTCGAGGAAGACGTCCTCCAGGGTGTGCCGCTCCACCGAGATGCCCTCGGGCATCACGCCGTGCTGGGCGCACCAGGAGGTCACCGTGGCCAGCAGCTGCGGGTCGATGGTCCCGGTGATCCGGTACGTCCCCGGCAGCGGCTCGGCGGCCTCGGAGCCGTCGGGCAGCGCCTTGACGAGGGAGCCGAGGTCGAGCCCGGTGCGTCCGGTGAAGCGCAGGGTGTTCTCCGCGCCGCCCCGGCAGAGCTGCTCCGGGCTGCCGTGGGCGATGACCCGGCCCGCGTCGATGATCGCGACGTCGTTGGCGAGCGCCTCGGCCTCGTCCATGAAGTGGGTGGTCAGCACGACGGACACCCCGTCGGCGCGCAGCTCGCGCACCAGGTCCCAGGTGGAGCGGCGGGCCTGCGGGTCGAGCCCGGCGGTCGGTTCGTCCAGGAAGAGCAGCTCGGGCCGGCCGATGACCGCCATGGCCAGCGAGAGGCGCTGCTGCTGGCCGCCGGAGAGCCGGCGGTAGGTGGTGCGGCCGCAGTCGCCGAGGCCGAGGCGTTCGATCAGGGCGTCCACGTCGAGCGGGTGGGCGTGCAGCTTCGCCATGTGGCGGAGCATCTCGTCGGCGCGTGCGCCGGAGTAGACGCCGCCGGACTGGAGCATCACCCCGATCCGCGGGCGCAGCCGCTCCGCGTCGGCGACCGGGTCGAGTCCGAGGACCCGTACGGTGCCCGCGTCGGGGCGGCGGTAGCCCTCGCAGGTCTCGATGGTGGTGGTCTTCCCGGCGCCGTTCGGGCCGAGTACGGCCGTCACCGCGCCCGACGCCACGACCAGATCGAGGCCGTTCACCGCGGTCTTCGTGCCGTACCGCTTCACCAGGCCCTTGACCTGTACGACGGGCTCGTTCTCCATGGCAGGGAAGTCTAGGCAGGGTCCGGAGAGGGGCCGCCCCCGGGGCCAGATTAGGTAACCCTAAGTGACGAACCACACCGTAGATCGTTCCGGACCGTGGTTGTCAGAGTCGAATGAATTACGCAACAATGGTGTTGTGAAATACGACGGACGGGCTCCTCAGGAGGAACTCGCGACGGGTGAGCGCTCGACGCGCAACCGGGTCGCGCGCTCCATCCTGGACCACGGCCCCTCCACCGTCGCCGATCTCGCCAAGCGCGTAGGCCTCACCCAGGCCGCCGTCCGCCGCCATCTGGACGCCCTCGTCTCCGACGATGTCGTCGAAGCCCGTGAACAGCGGGTCTACGGTGCGCGGACCCGCGGCAGGCCCGCCAAGGTGTTCGCCCTGACGGACTGCGGCCGGGACGCCTTCGACCAGTCCTACGACAAGCTGGCCGCCGACGCCCTGCGCTTCATCGCCGAGTCCGGGGGCGACGAGGCGGTCCTCGCCTTCGCCCGCGCCCGGATGGCCGCGACCGGGGAGGCGTACCGCGCCGCGGTCGAGGCCGCGGAGCCCGAGGGGCGCACCGAGGCCCTCGCGAAGGCCCTGTCGGCCGACGGGTACGCTGCTATGGCGCGCAGCGCGCCGGGCCCGCAGCAGGGCGAGCAGCTGTGCCAGCACCACTGCCCGGTGGCGCATGTCGCCGAGCAGTTCCCACAGCTGTGCGAGGCGGAGACGGAATTCTTCTCCAGCCTCCTCGGGACCCATGTGCAGCGTCTGGCCACCCTCGCCCACGGCGATGGTGTGTGCACGACCTACGTGCCACGCAGTGGCCACGCTCCACCCCCACAGACCAGTCATTCAGCATCTGCAAGCACGGCCGGGAGGAACCCCGCATGACGCTCCCCACGGAGACTGCCCACCCTGAGCTCGAGGGTCTGGGCACGTACGAATTCGGCTGGGCCGACTCCGACGCGGCAGGCGCGGCGGCGAAGCGCGGTCTGTCCGAGGCTGTCGTCCGCGACATCTCGGACAAGAAGAACGAGCCCGAGTGGATGCTGAAGCTGCGGCTCAAGGGCCTCAAGCTCTTCGGCAAGAAGCCCATGCCGAACTGGGGCTCCGACCTGTCGGGCATCGACTTCGACAACATCAAGTACTTCGTGCGGTCCACGGAGAAGCAGGCGGCCTCCTGGGAGGACCTGCCCGAGGACATCAAGAACACGTACGACAAGCTCGGCATCCCCGAGGCGGAGAAGCAGCGCCTCGTCGCCGGCGTCGCCGCGCAGTACGAGTCCGAGGTCGTCTACCACCAGATCAACGAGGAGCTGGAGGCGCAGGGTGTCATCTTCATGGACACCGACACCGCGCTGAAGGAGCACCCGGAGCTCTTCAAGGAGTACTTCGGCACCGTCATCCCCGTCGGTGACAACAAGTTCGCCTCGCTGAACTCCGCGGTGTGGTCCGGCGGCTCGTTCATCTACGTGCCCAAGGGCGTCCACGTGGACATCCCGCTCCAGGCCTACTTCCGTATCAACACGGAGAACATGGGCCAGTTCGAGCGGACGCTGATCATCGTCGACGAGGACGCCTACGTCCACTACGTCGAGGGCTGCACCGCCCCGATCTACTCCTCGGACTCGCTGCACAGCGCCGTGGTCGAGATCATCGTGAAGAAGGGCGGCCGCTGCCGCTACACGACCATCCAGAACTGGTCGAACAACGTCTACAACCTGGTCACCAAGCGGGCCGTGGCCTACGAGGGCGCGACCATGGAGTGGGTCGACGGCAACATCGGCTCCAAGGTGACCATGAAGTACCCCGCGGTCTACCTGATGGGCGAGCACGCCAAGGGCGAGACCCTGTCCATCGCCTTCGCGGGCGAGGGCCAGCACCAGGACGCCGGCGCCAAGATGGTCCACATGGCGCCGAACACCTCCTCCAACATCGTCTCCAAGTCGGTGGCGCGAGGCGGCGGCCGTACGTCCTACCGCGGACTGATCGAGATCGGCGAGGGCGCGCCGGGCGCGAAGTCCAACGTGCTCTGCGACGCTCTGCTCGTCGACACGATCTCCCGCTCGGACACCTACCCCTACGTCGACGTCCGCGAGGACGACGTGTCGATGGGCCACGAGGCGACCGTCTCCAAGGTCTCCGAGGACCAGCTCTTCTACCTCATGAGCCGCGGACTCACCGAGTTCGAGGCCATGGCGATGATCGTGCGCGGCTTCGTCGAGCCGATCGCCAAGGAGCTGCCCATGGAGTACGCCCTGGAGCTCAACCGGCTGATCGAGCTGCAGATGGAGGGTTCGGTCGGCTAGGTCCTCGCCCGAGGACCACCGGGACGGCCGTTCGCGGCCGTCCCCGCCCCACCGAATCCCCCGAGTTCTTGACTTAAGAAAGCGAGCACTACGACAGCCATGGCTGAGGCTCAGAACACTCCGGCGGGATCCACCACCGCCGGCTCCATCGCGGTGGCCGCCGAGTCGACCGTCGCCACCCGGATGAGCGCACCCCCGTCCTTCGACGTCGCGGACTTCCCCGTCCCGCACGGCCGCGAGGAGGAGTGGCGCTTCACGCCGCTGGAGCGACTGCGCGGGCTGCACGACGGCACCGCGGTCGCCAACGGCGGCGGCGTGAAGGTCGCCATCGAGGCGCCCGAGGGCGTCACGGTCGAGACCGTCGGCCGCGACGACTCCCGGCTCGGCAAGGCCGGCACCCCGGTGGACCGGGTCGCCGCCCAGGCGTACAGCTCCTTCGAGCAGGCCTCGGTCGTCACGGTCGCCAAGGAGGCCGTGCTCACCGAGCCGGTCCGGATCACCGTGCACGGCGAGGGCGGTGTCGCCTACGGCCACCAGCTCATCGAGCTCGGCGCCTTCGCCGAGGCCGTCGTCGTCATCGACCACACCGGTGACGCCGTGCTCGCCGCCAACATCGACTACGTGCTGGGCGACGGCGCGAAGCTGACCGTCGTCTCCGTCCAGGACTGGGACGACACGGCCGTCCACGTCGGCCAGCACAACGCGCTGATCGGCCGGGACGCCTCCTTCAAGTCGATCGTCGTCACCTTCGGCGGCGACGTCGTGCGCCTGCACCCCCGGGTGGCGTACGCGGCCACCGGCGGCGAGGCGGAGCTCTTCGGCCTGTACTTCACCGACAAGGGCCAGCACCAGGAGCACCGCCTCCTGGTCGACCACAACACCCCGCACTGCAAGTCCAACGCGGTGTACAAGGGCGCTCTCCAGGGCGACGGCGCACACGCCGTCTGGATCGGCGACGTCCTCATCCAGGCCGCGGCCGAGGGCACCGACACCTACGAGATGAACCGGAACCTCGTCCTCACCGACGGCGCCCGGGTCGACTCCGTGCCCAACCTGGAGATCGAGACCGGCGAGATCGTCGGCGCCGGCCACGCCTCGGCGACCGGCCGCTTCGACGACGAGCAGCTCTTCTACCTCCAGTCCCGCGGCATCCCGGCCGAGGAGGCCCGCCGTCTCGTCGTGCGCGGCTTCTTCGCCGAGCTGGTCCAGCAGATCGGCCTGCCGGACGTGGAAGCGCGTCTGCTCGACAAGATCGAGACCGAGCTGAAGGCGTCCGTCTGATGGCCTTCGTCAAAGCCTGTGCGCTGAGTGAGCTGGAGGACGACACCCCGAAAAGGGTCGAGCTCGACGGCACACCGGTCTCCGTCGTCCGCACCGAGGGCGAGGTGTTCGCGATCAACGACATCTGCTCGCACGCGAACGTCTCCCTCTCGGAGGGCGAGGTGGAGGACTGCGCGATCGAGTGCTGGCTGCACGGCTCGTCGTTCGACCTCCGCACCGGCAAGCCGTCCGGCCTTCCCGCGACGCGCCCCGTCCCCGTATACCCCGTAAAGATCCAAGGGGACGATGTGCTCGTCTCCGTCACCCAGGAGTCCTGAGTCACCCATGGCAACGCTTGAAATCCGCGACCTGCACGTCTCCGTCGAGGCCGACAACGCCACGAAGGAGATCCTCAAGGGCGTCGACCTGACCGTGAAGCAGGGCGAGACCCACGCCATCATGGGCCCCAACGGGTCCGGCAAGTCCACCCTCGCGTACTCGCTGGCGGGTCACCCCAAGTACACGATCACGAGTGGCACGGTCACCCTGGACGGCGAGGACGTCCTGGAGATGTCCGTCGACGAGCGGGCCCGCGCCGGCCTGTTCCTCGCCATGCAGTACCCGGTCGAGATCCCCGGTGTCTCGGTCTCCAACTTCCTGCGCACCTCCGCCACCGCCATCCGCGGCGAGGCCCCCAAGCTGCGTACGTGGGTCAAGGAGGTCAAGGAGACGATGGCCGGGCTCCAGATGGACCCCGCCTTCGCCGAGCGCAACGTCAACGAGGGCTTCTCCGGCGGTGAGAAGAAGCGCCACGAGATCCTTCAGCTGGAGCTCCTCAAGCCGAAGATCGCCGTCCTGGACGAGACCGACTCCGGCCTGGACGTCGACGCGCTCAAGACCGTCTCCGAGGGCGTCAACCGGGTCCGCGAGACCGGCGAGGTCGGCACCCTGCTGATCACGCACTACACCCGCATCCTGAAGTACATCAAGCCCGACTTCGTGCACGTCTTCGCCAACGGCCGCATCGCCGCGTCCGGCGGCGCCGAGCTGGCCGACCAGCTGGAGAACGAGGGCTACGAGGCCTACACGAAGGGTGGCCCCGTGACCGGAGGGAACTCAGGAGGTGCAGCCGCGTGACTGACGCCCGACAGGGGCTCACCGGCCTCCTCGACACCGAGGCGATCCGCAAGGACTTCCCGATCCTGGACCGCACGGTCCACGACGGCAAGAAGATCGTTTACCTGGACTCCGCGGCGACCTCGCAGAAGCCGCGTCAGGTCCTCGACGCGCTCAACGAGTACTACGAGCGGCACAACGCGAACGTGCACCGCGGCGTCTACACGGTCGCCGAGGAGGCCACCGCGCTGTACGAGGGCGCCCGCGACAAGGTCGCCGCCTTCATCAACGCACCCAGCCGCGACGAGGTGATCTTCACGAAGAACGCCTCGGAGTCGCTGAACCTCGTGGCGAACATGCTCGGCTGGGCGGACGAGCCCTATCGGGTGGACCGCGAGACCGAGATCGTCACCACGGAGATGGAGCACCACTCCAACATCGTGCCGTGGCAGCTGCTCTCGCAGCGCACCGGCGCGAAGCTGAAGTGGTTCGGCATCACCGACGACGGCCGGCTCGACCTGTCGAACATCGACGAGATCATCACCGAGAAGACGAAGATCGTCTCCTTCACGCTGGTCTCCAACATCCTGGGCACCGTCAACCCGGTCGAGCAGATCATCCGCCGCGCCCAGCAGGTCGGCGCGCTGGTCTGCATCGACGCCTCGCAGGCGGCCCCGCACATGGTGCTCGACGTGCAGGCGCTCCAGGCCGACTTCGTGGCCTTCACCGGTCACAAGATGGTCGGCCCGACGGGCATCGGCGTGCTGTGGGGACGGCAGGAACTCCTGGAGGACCTGCCCCCGTTCCTCGGCGGCGGCGAGATGATCGAGACCGTGTCGATGCACTCGTCGACGTATGCTCCGGCGCCGCACAAGTTCGAGGCCGGTACGCCCCCGATCGCCCAGGCCGTCGGCCTCGGCGCGGCCGTGGACTACCTCTCGGCGATCGGCATGGAGAAGATCCACCAGCACGAGAAGGCGATCACCGAGTACGCGGTGAAGCGCCTCCTGGAGGTCCCGGACCTGCGGATCATCGGTCCGGCGACGGCCGAGGACCGCGGGGCGACGATCTCCTTCACGCTCGGCGACATCCACCCGCACGACGTGGGCCAGGTCCTCGACGAGCTGGGTATCTGCGTCCGGGTCGGCCACCACTGCGCGCGGCCGGTCTGCCTGCGGTACGGAATTCCCGCGACGACGCGAGCGTCGTTCTATCTGTACTCCACGCCCGCCGAGGTCGACGCCCTGGTGGACGGTCTGGAGCACGTCCGGAACTTCTTCGGCTGAGGGCTGACTGGTGAAGCTGGAATCCATGTACCAGGAAGTGATCCTGGACCACTACAAGCACCCCCACGGGCGCGGTCTGCGGGACGGCGACGCGGAGGTGCACCACGTCAATCCGACGTGCGGTGACGAGATCACGCTCCGGGTGAAGTACGACGGCGAGACCATCGCCGACGTGAGTTACGAGGGCCAGGGCTGCTCCATCAGCCAGGCCAGCGCCTCCGTGCTGAACGAGCTGCTCGTCGGCAAGGAGCTGTCCCAGGCGCAGAAGATCCAGGACACCTTCCTGGAGCTGATGCAGTCCAAGGGCCAGCTGGAGCCGGACGACGCGATGGAGGAGGTGCTGGAGGACGCCGTCGCGTTCGCCGGTGTCTCCAAGTACCCCGCCCGGGTCAAGTGCGCGCTGCTGAGCTGGATGGCGTGGAAGGACGCGACGGCCAAGGCGCTGTCCGAAGGGAAGACCGCATGAGCGACAACGAGACCGCGACCATGAAGCCGGCCTCCGAGGAGGAGGTCCGCGAGGCGCTCTACGACGTCGTCGACCCCGAGCTGGGCATCGACGTCGTCAACCTGGGCCTGATCTACGGCATCCACGTCGACGACGCCAACATCGCCACCCTCGACATGACGCTGACGTCCGCGGCCTGCCCGCTGACCGATGTCATCGAGGACCAGGCGAAGTCCGCCACCGACGGCATCGTCAACGAGCTGCGGATCAACTGGGTCTGGATGCCGCCGTGGGGCCCGGACAAGATCACCGACGACGGACGCGAGCAGCTCCGCGCGCTGGGGTTCAACGTCTGACACGCGCCGCACGCAAGGCGAACGGCCATGCCCGCCAGGCACACTGGCGGGCATGGCCGTCTCCATTTACCACATCGCCGTCGACGCCCACGACCTGCCGCTCCTGGCCCGCTTCTGGAGTGCGGTGCTGGACTGGCAGGTGCTCTTCGAGGACGAGGAGGAGATCATCATCGGCGCCCACGAGACCGCGCTGCCGGGGATGTGCTTCCTCCCCGTGCCGGAGGGGAAGACCGTCAAGAACCGGCTGCACATCGACCTGGCGCCCGACGACCGGGACGCCGAGGTCGAGCGGATCCTCGCGCTCGGCGCCCGGCGGGCGGACGTCGGTCAGGGGCCGGACGCCACCTTCGTGGTGATGGCCGATCCGGAGGGCAACGAGTTCTGCGTGCTGAGTCCCAAGCGGACCCTGACCGACTGAGACCCACCGGCTGCCCGGTCCTCCGCGCTCAGACGTGGGTGGGCGGCGGGCCGTACTGCTCGGGCAGCGTCTGCGCCGCCGCCTCGGCCAGGACCGGGCCCAGGTTCTCCGTGCGCATCCGGCGGTCGACGTACAGCAGGCCGACCACCAGCGGCGGGAAGATCGCCGTGAACAGCTGGGCGATCATCTGGCTGACGAGCGACAGCACGAGCACGCCGCCGAACAGGGCGATGAGCTCCCCCTCGCTCGGGTCGGCGCCCATGTCGGCGGGGTCGAACATGCCGGGAAGCATGCCGACCATCTGGAACGGCATCTGGATCATGTAGCCGATCATGGACGCCAGCGCGTAGGCGAGCAGCCCGACCCCGAAGACCCGCCACCAGCTGCCGCGCACCAGCTGGGCCGAGCGGCGCAGGGCCGCGACCGGGCGCTGGCTCTCGAAGACCACGACCGTCGGGGCCAGGGAGAACCGCACCCAGAGCCAGATCGCCACCGGGGCGACGAGCAGCGTGCCGAGGAAGCCGAACCACATCAGCGGCAGGAGACCGTCCTCGTCGCCCAGCGAGACGATGTAGACCATCAGCCCGGCGAAGGCCGTCATGAAGAGCACCATCGGGATGACCGCGATCAGCCCGGTCAGGAACACGGTGCCGATGATCGACCAGACCCGCGACCACGCACGGCTCCAGACGGCGCCGAAGCGGATCGGGCGGCCCAGGACGGCCTCCTGGAGGACGACGGGGACCGCCGCCTGCACCACGGCCGACGCCAGCAGGTAGACGATGATGCCGATGATCATCAGCACGCCGAACGCGATGCCCAGCGGGACCAGTTCGGAGACGTCCGGGCTCCCCGAGGAGCTGGACGTCAGCTCGTCCCACTGGCTCGCGACGGCGGAGGCGGCGACCACCAGCGAGACGATCATCACGAGCGTCGCCGCGCCGAACAGCGTCAGCGCCATGCCGATCAGCGGCTTCCAGTACCGCCCGAGCGTCGAGAAGGCGCCGCTGAGCATGTCCGAGATCCTCAGCGGCGCCAGGGGTATCACCCCGGGCTTGGGCGGTGCGGCCCACCCGCCGTTCCAGCCGCCGCCCGGTCCCTGCGCGCCTCCGTGGAAGGGCCCCCCACCGTGAGGTGCGCCCCCGTACGGGCCGCCGCCCCACCCTGCGTCCTGCGCCACTGCGTCTCCGTCGTGTCGTCGGCCCGTACCGCCGGGCCGTGTTGTCGGTCGGCACACCGTAGCGCCCCCGACGTGGAGCGATGATATGTACGGTCGTACGCAACGTTGGGTACAGTCGTACACATGGGATACGCATACGGACTGCTCGCCGCCGCCATCGCGGCGGAGGTGGCCGGGACGACGGCCATGAAGTACAGCGAGGGCTTCACCCGGCTCTGGCCCTCGCTCGGCACCGCGGTGGGCTATCTCATCGCCTTCACCCTGCTCGCCCAGACCCTCAAGACGCTCTCCGTGGGCACCGCGTACGCCATCTGGGCCGGCGTCGGCACCGCGGCCGTGGCCCTCATCGGGATCCTCTTCCTGGGGGAGTCCAGCGGTCTGGTCAAGATCGCGGGCATCGCCCTGATCGTGGCCGGGGTCGTCGTCCTCAATCTGGGAGGGGCCCACTGATGGCCCGGCGGTACGACCCCGACCGGCGGACGAAGATCATCGACGCGGCGCTGCGCGTGATCGCGGCCGACGGCATGGCCGGGCTCAGCCACCGCACCGTGGCCGCCGAGGCCGATGTGCCGCTCGGCTCGACCACGTACCACTTCGGCTCCCTCGACGAACTCCTGGTCGCCGCCCTGCGCCGGTGCAACGAGAACTTCGTCCAGGCCCTGCGCGGCAGTGAGGTCCTGGCCGCACCGGGGTCCATACCGGAGGGGCCGGTCGGCCTCGCGGAGGAGCTGACCCGGCTGCTGGACCGGTGGTTCGCGGGCGAACGCGGGGCGATCGAGCTGGAGTACGAGCTGTATCTCGCGGCCCTGCGCCGCCCCGCGCTGCGCCCCGTCGCCGCCGAGTGGACCGAGGAGGCCGTCGAGCTGCTGTCCCGGCGCACCGACCCGGAGACCGCGCGGGCCCTCGTCGCGCTGATGGACGGCGTCTGCCTCCAGGTCCTGCTGACCGGCGGCACGTTCGACGCGCCGTACACCCGCGAGATGCTGGGCCGGATCGTGGACGGCGGTTCCTGACACCCGGGTGACGGCCCCGCTCAGTCCACCGGGCGGCGGACCGCCTCCAGGGCCTCACGCACGCTCGCCTCGATGTCCGTGATCGGGTACAGCACTTCGCGGATCGTCCGCTCCCGGTCCACCACCAGCGTCAGCCGCTTGAGCCTGCTCACCCCCGCCGCCCGGAACGTCGGCAGCCGCAGCGCCGCCGTCAACGCCAGGTCGGCGTCCGAGAGCAACGGGAACCGCAGCCCCTCCTTCTCCGCGAACGCGCGCTGCTCGTCCGGGCGTTGCGCGGACACCCCGTGCACGGTCGCGCCCGCCGCCGTGAACTCCGCCAGCTGGTCGCGGTACGTGCACGATTCGAGGGTGCAGCCGCTCGCCCCCGGGATCCCCGCCCAGCCCGGCGGATAGGCGTCGCGGCGGGCGTAGGCGCTGGGGAAGCAGTACAGGACGGTGTACGGGGTGCCGGCGACCGGGTCGCGCGGTTCTCCGTCGTCCCCCGTCAGCAGCAGCTCCGGCAGCCGCGTCCCCTTCAGTGCCCGCACCCGGGCCGCCTCCCGTGAGGCCTCCGCCGTCGTCGCCATCGTCTCCCCTTCTCCCAGTACCCAGGTGTCGCCCCAGTCCTGGAGCGCGATCAGCACGGGCAGCAGCGCCCGGCCGCGCGGGGTGAGGAGGTACTCGTACCGGACCGGGCGGTCCTGATACGGCTCCCGCGCCAGCACCCCCGCGTCGACCAGCAGCCGCAGTCGCTCGGTCAGCACCTTGCGCGAGACGCCCAGCTCCTGCTGGAGCGCGTCGAACCGGTGCACACCGCGCGCGGTGTCCCGCACGATCAGCAGCGTCCACCAGTCGCCCACGACGTCGAGGGCCTGGGCGATCGAACAGTCGGCGTCGGCCAGGCTGGTGCGCTGAGGCATGGTCGTTCCTCCGGTTGTGGCCGCTGTCCGCCCCGCCCGCCCCGCCGGGGTCTTTCGGTTGACCCCGATGGAATCATGCTGCCATAGTCCGTTCCCATAAGGAACTCACTAGGGACGCAGGGGTGCAGGGCTGTGGCGGGGACGGGGACGGGCATGGGCATGGGCATGGTGCGCGGCGTACCGCGGACGGTACGGATGCTGGCGCTCGGGGCGTTCCTCAACGCCGTCGTCAGCTTCACCTTCGTCTATCTCTTCGTGTACCTCGTCGGACCGCGCGGTCTGACCGTCACCCAGGCCGGAGTGATCAGCGGCGTCGGCGGCATCGGCCTGGTCGCGGGGAACTTCACCGGCGGCTGGTTCGGCGACCGCTTCGGCCATCGCCGCGCCCTGCTGACCGGCGCCTGCGTCAGCGGGGCGGCGCTCGTCGTCCTGCCCGCCCTGCCGGTCGCCGCCCTGTACGCGGTGCTCCCGGTCGCCCAGTACGCCGCGGGCGTCGTCCGCGCCGCCAACGCGGCCCTCGTCGCGGTCTCCGTCCCCGAGGGCGGCAGCCGCCGCCAGAGCTTCGCGCTCTTCCGCTTCGCGAGCAACGGCGGCTTCGCCATCGGCCCGCCGCTCGGCGCCCTGGTCGCCACCCGGTTCTCGTACGACTGGCTCTTCGTCGCCGACGGCATCGGCACCCTGCTCTTCGCGCTCTACGCCGCCCGGATCCTGCCCGCCCGCGGCAGCGCCCACGCCGCACCCGCCCACGACCCGGACGCCCCGGGCCTCTGGCGCGAACTGCGGGCCAGACCCGCCGTCCTGGTGCTGCTCGCCGCGATCGTCGTGATCGACCTCGTCTACCGGCAGCAGTACTCGACGCTGCCCGTCTTCCTCGCCGACCACGGGCACTCCACCCAGCTCTACGGCTGGCTCCTCGCCATCAACGGCGGTGTCATCCTCTGCCTCGAACTGCCCGCCGCCCACGCCCTGCGCCGGCGCGGCCCGCTCGGCCTCGTCGGTGTCGGGCTGCTGCTCGTCGGGCTCGGCTACGCCGTCCTGATCCCCGGCGCGGGCGTGCTCTTCGCCGTCACCATGATGCTGTCGCTGACCCTCGGCGAGATCCTCTACAAGACCCCCGCCACCGCCTATGTCGCCGACCAGGCGCCCGGCCACGCCCAGGGCCGCTTCCAGAGCCTGTACGCCGGCGCCTCGATCAGCGGCCAGGTGCTCGCCCCGCCGCTCGGAGCCGCCGTCTACGCCGCCGCTCCCGCCCTGCTCTGGCCGCTCTGCGCCCTGCTCGCGGCGGGTGCGGGAGCGGCGGTGCTGGCGGCGCGGCGGCTGCCCGGACCGGGGGAGCGGGCACGGGGGGCGGGAAAGGGGCCCCATGCTGAGACCGGTTCGCCCGAGCGGGCCCCGGCCGGTTAGGTTGCTGTTCATGACCGACACGACTTCCCAGGGTTCTGCCCGCACCACCGGCGCCGTCGCCGCCGGCCTCGCCACCGTCGCCGGTGACGGCACCGTCCTCGACACCTGGTTCCCCGCCCCCGAGCTGACCTCGGACCCCGGCCCGGCCGGCACGACCCGGCTCTCCTCGGACGAGGCCGTCAACCGGCTCGGTGAAGGCGCCGCCAAGGCCATCGGCGTGGACGCCCGGCGCGGCGTCGAGATCGTCGCCGTGTCCACGGTCATCTCCTCGCTCGACGACAAGCCGCTCGACGCGCACGATGCCTACCTGCGTCTGCACCTCCTCTCGCACCGGCTCGTCCAGCCGCACGGCCAGAACCTCGACGGCCTCTTCGGGCTGCTCGCCAACGTCGCCTGGACCTCGCTCGGCCCGGTCGCCGTCGACGACCTGGAGCGGGTCCGGCTCAACGCCCGCGCCGAGGGCCTGCACCTCCAGGTCACCTCGGTCGACAAGTTCCCGCGCATGACGGACTACGTCGCCCCCAAGGGCGTACGCATCGCCGACGCCGACCGGGTCCGGCTCGGCGCGCACCTCGCCGCCGGGACCACCGTCATGCACGAGGGCTTCGTCAACTTCAACGCGGGCACGCTCGGCACCTCCATGGTCGAGGGCCGGATCTCCGCGGGTGTCGTCGTCGGCGACGGCTCCGACATCGGCGGCGGCGCCTCCACCATGGGCACCCTCTCCGGCGGCGGCAACGTCCGCATCGTCATCGGCGAGCGCTGCCTGGTCGGCGCGGAGGCGGGCGTCGGCATCGCGCTCGGCGACGAGTGCGTCGTCGAGGCCGGTCTGTACGTCACCGCCGGCACCCGCGTCACGCTGCCGGACGGCCAGGTCGTCAAGGCCCGCGAGCTGTCCGGCGCCTCCAACATCCTCTTCCGCCGCAACTCGGTCACCGGCACCGTCGAGGCCCGCCCGAACAACGCGGTGTGGGGCGGCCTGAACGAGGTCCTGCACGCCCACAACTGACCCGTTCGCTCTTCTCAGGCGGCGAGGAGCTCCCCGTACGCCTTCCGCAGCCCGTCGGCCGCCTCGCGCCCGGCGGGCTGCAGCGGTTCCCGGACCGGGCCCGCGTCCAGGAGCGCCTTCGCGGTGACCGTTCCCGGCAGGCCGCTCGCCATCATCAGCTCGACGAGGCGCGCCGTGAGCCCGTTGAGCCGGGCCGCCTCGTCGGTGCGGCCCGCGTCGAACGCGTCCAGCGGCGCCCGCACCTGGCGCGGCGCCACGTTCGCGACCGTACTGACGTAACCCGCGCCGCCCACCGCGTACAGCGGCAGGTTCAGCTCCTCGCAGCCCGAGTAGTACGCCAGCGAGGTGCGGGCCAGCACCTTCGTCGCGCCGAGCAGATCGTAGGAGCAGTCCTTCACCGCGACGATCCGCGGGTGCTCCGCCAGCCGCAGCAGGGTCTCCGGCTCGATCCGGACGCCGGTGCGGCCGGGGATGTCGTACACCATCAGCGGCAGACCGGTGGCCTCCGCGACCCGCAGGACGTACGCCTCGACGGCGGCCTGCGGCGGGCGGCTGTAGTACGGGCTCACCACCAGCAGCCCGTCCGCGCCCGCCTCCTCGGCCTCCCGCGCCAGGCGCAGGGTGTGCGCGGTGTCCGGGCCCCCGACGCCGGAGAGCAGCGGCACCCCGTCGCCGACCTCCGCCCGGACGGCTCGCAGCAGAGCGGACTTCTCGGCGTCCGTCGTGGTGGGGGACTCGCCCGTGGTGCCGCTGAGGACGATCCCGTCGCAGCCCTCGGCCACCAGGCGGGCGGCGTGCGCACGGGCGGCGTCGAGGTCCAGGGCGCCGGTGGCGGTGAAGGGCGTGATCATGGCGCAGAGCGTGCGGCCGAAGGGGCGCGGTGCGGTGGCGGTCATGCCCGAAGTGTCGGCCCCGGCGACCGTGAAGGTCCACTTAGATCTGCTTGCCCGGACCGGGAAGAAGCGCTGAACAGTGCCAGGGAAGCGCCCGCTTCACCCGTCGCCCACCTGCACGGTGTGGGTGACCCAGGCCGTGCCGGGCGGCCCCTCCGGCGCCACGTGCAGCAGGAACGACGCGGGCTCGTCGGGATAGCCGGGCACCCCCTCCCGCAGCACCAGACCGCTCTGCCGGTATGTGCTCGGCGCGACGGCCACCGTGCTGCCCGCGAACGGCGCCGTGACCGGGCGGTGCACATGGCCCGCCAGCACCCGGACGACCCGGGGATGCGCGGCGACCACCCCGGCCAGCGCGGGCCCGTCTGCCAGACCCATCGCGTCCAGGAACGGAATGCCGACCGGCACCGGAGGATGGTGCAGGCAGACGAGGGCCGGTACGCCGGGGCGGCGGGCGAGGTCCCGGTCCAGCCGGGACAGCTGCCCGGGACCGAGCCGCCCGCCGGGCGCACCGGCGACCCGCGAGTCCAGGGCCACGACCGTGAGACCCGGGTGCTCCACCACGTACGACGTCGACGTCCCCCCGCCCAGGAAGCGCGTCCCGCCGAACGCGCCCACCAGCGCCTCCGGCACATCGTGATTCCCCGTCACCAGGTGCAACGGCAACGGGAACGCACCGATCTCCTCGCGCAGCGCCGCGTACGCGTCCGGCTCCCCGCGCTCCGTGAGATCACCGGTGATCACGGCACAGTCCGGGAGCGGGTCCAGGGCGAGCACCCGGCGCAGGGCGGCCCGTAACCCCGTCGCGGGGGCCGCCGCCCCGGGCCCTGCGGTGAGGTGCGGGTCGCTCAGGTGCGCCACGGAGAGAGTCATGTTCCCCACCCTTCCCCGGCTCCCTCCGGCCGCACCCGCGCCGCTCACGCCGTGGGCGAACGGGGCGGCCGGGGCAGCGACGGGAACGTCCTTGACCTCGACCGGACTTGAGGTGTCACGGTGGTGACCACGGCGCACCGAACGGCGCGCGTGAGAGGGGAAGCACCGCCATGACCACGCACTTCACCGACCGCCCCGACCCGGCCCGCGCCGATGCCGTGATCGCCAAGGCCAGTACCTGGGACGTCGGTACACCGGAGCGGCAGCGAGCGGCCGTCGACGCCATCCGCAAGGCCTGGGAGAGCCGGGAATGGCCGCACCCCGGGCTGCTCTCCTACAGCGTCTACGAGGGAGAGGACGGCGCGACCCTGCTGCACTACTCCCAGTGGACCGGCGAACAGGCCTACCAGGACTTCGTACGGGAGAGCCGTGACGCCCGCAACGCCGAGATCGACGCCGCCGTCCCCGGCATCGAACGCATCGCCCCGCACACCTACGAGCTGTACCGCTCCGGGCTCCGGGCCGAGGGCGACACCCGGCAGACCGGCTGCGTCGTCATCGTCGACGTCGAGTTCGACGGGCCCGACCCGGCCCGGCAACGCGACTGGGTGGACAGCGTGTTCGAGGCGCTCGGCGAAGAGGCCGAGCTGCCCGCCGGCGGCATCGCCGCGCACTTCCACACGAGCACCGACGGCACCCGGGTCCTCAACTACGCCGAGTGGGAGAGCGCCGGACACCACATCGCGGCCCTCGCCGCACCCGGAGAGGGCGTCGGCTCCCCGTCCCCGCTCTGGGAGCGCGTCCAGAAGTACCCGGGCATGACCGGGGGCGGCGTGAACCGCTACACCCCCGCGCTCTCCATGGAGCCGGGCGCGGGCGCATAGACGCGCGGCCGGGCGGCATGCGGTGAAGCGGCGGGCGGCGAAGCTCCCCTTGCGTCTAGGCTTGGGCGGCTGAACCGCGTACGCACTCCGTATGCCCCCGAGCACGCACCGAGGAGAACCCCCGATGTCCGCAGAGCGCCCCTCCCTGCCGCCGGTGCGGCTGAACTCCGAGGCCGAACTGGCACGGGACGCGCTCGCCGCTCCGCTGTTCGTCCGCGCCGTCAGGCTCGCCCGCTGGGCCGGACCCGACACCCGGGTCGGCGCGGGCGGCGAACTCGTCGAGGCGCAGGTGCCCGCGGCCGCCGAACACCTCGGGCTCCCGGCCGACGAGGACGGCGCCGCGTACGCCAGCGAGGCCTGGCGGCTCGCCGTGGACACCGGCCTCCTCGACGTCACCGACCCCGATGAGGAGGCCGAGGACGGCGACGGCGAGGGCACCGTCACCGCGGGCGAGAACCTGGCCCTGCTCACCGGCGGCTCCCCGCAGGACGTTCTGGCCATCTGGCTCGACGGCCTGGACGCCGTGCACGCGGATGCCACCGCGCCCGTCCTGGACGACTTCGCGGACCTCGTCGGCGAGGACGGCTCGATCGACTTCGACGCTCTGGACTGGGACCCGGAGGCCGAGGCGGAATTCCTCGACGGCGTCCTCGGCAACCTCTACCTGCTCACGCTCGCGGACAACGGCGCGGGCGAAGGGCCGGTCCCGCTGCCCGCCCTCGCCGCGTCGATGATCGTCCCCGACGACATGGGCGAGCCCACCGACGACATCCTGGAGCAGGTCTCGGAGGCGATGATGCGCCTCGACGACCAGTTCCGGCTCCTCGAACCCATCGGGATCGTCGCATACCGGCCGGTCGACGAGGCGTTGCTGGTCGAGGAGGGCGAAACCGCGGACGCCTCCGCCGCCGGGGCCGACGACGAGGACGTCACCCGGTACGGCATGGTCAAGCTCACCCCCCTCGGCCTGTACGGCATCCGGGCCCGGATGCTGGAGGCCGGGATGGACGCCCCCGCCGTCGGCGACCTCGCGGGCAAGGGCGCCGACGTCCTCCTCGACGGCATCGCCCACTACCCGGAGTCCGCCGCCCGCGCCGAGGTCAAGCTCTGGCTCGACGGGTACGGCACCGAGGGCGCGGTGGCGGCGGCCGCCGAGCTGCTGGCCGCCGCGCGCGGCACGGACGAGGGCGCCCCGCTGCGCCGCCTCCACTGCCAGCAGGCCCTCGCCCTGGCGGGCCCCGAGGCGGAGCCCGCCGTACGCGCGGTGCTCGGCGACCCGGAGCTGGGCGGCCTGGCCCGCGTCTGGCTCGCGGAGCGCGGTGCGGCCGATGTGCCCGCCCCGCCGGAGGACATGATCTTCTGGCTGGCCATCGACACCATCGCCGCCCAACTGGACGCGGACGGCGAGCTGGACGAGCTCCAGGGCCTCGTCGAGGGGCTCTCCGCGCAGCACAGCGGCTTCTTTGACGAGGTCTGGCGCGTCGACCACCCGGCCACCGCCGATGTGCTGGAGGCCATGGGCCGGCTGCACGGCGACCGGAAGGCCGCCAAGGCCGCCCGCAAGGCCGCGTTCAAGGCCCGCTCGCGCGCCGGTAGTTGACGGGGGAGTTGAGGAGAGCGTTACGGCCGCCGCCGGTCGGACCCGGCGAATATTGTCTCGCGCCCGGGCACCGCGTTCCCTAAGGTCATGGACATGCACCTCCCGGTGCGAAGGCGGCGGCTCCTTCCTTTCCTGAAATGCGCCGCGGCCACTGGTGAACTCGGGAGGCGCGAGCGCCGGGGTGCCCGGTGCGCAGGCGACGGTTACTTCTTGGATCTGAGGGTTGCGGGTTCGAGTCCCGTCCGGCTCCGGCCGGTAGCTCAATCGGACAGAGCTTCAGACTGTTCTCCGTCGCCGACTCCTGATCTCGGGCACCCCGTTCCGCCGCCGCGTCCTTCCCCAGGAATTCGGGGGAATTCTTCTCATGGCTCGTTTCAATCTCCGTACCCGCACGTCCCGTTCCGCCGGTTCCGGGCGGCCGGTCTCGCCCGTCGCGACCACCGGCGCGGTCGCGCCCAACCACCAGGGCGGCACCGGACATGTGCGCGACGCCCGCTCCGAGCTCTTCCTGCTCGCCGTCGCCGACTTCGTGGCCCAGAACACCTTCTACGAGGGCGGCGACCAGCGCGACGACCGCTTCGCCGCGCTCGTACGCCGGCTCGCCGTGGAGGACCCGGCCTGGACGGCGGGGCTGCTCCACTGGCTGCGCCGCGACGGGCAGATGCGCACCGCCTCGCTGGTCGGCGGCGCGGAGTACGTACGGGCGCGGCTGGCCGCGGGCCGCACCGAGGGGCCCACGAACCGGCAGGTCATCGACTCCGTTCTGCTGCGCGCCGACGAGCCGGGCGAACTGCTCGGCTACTGGACCTCCCGCTACGGGCGCGCCCTGCCCCAGCCCGTGAAGCGGGGCATCGCCGACGCCGTACGCCGCCTCTACACCGGCCGGGCCCTGCTGAAGTACGACACCGCGTCCAAGGGCTACCGCTTCGGCGACGTACTGAACCTGGTGCACGCCGCGCCCGACCCCGCCAAGCCCTGGCAGGGCGAGCTGTTCCGGTACGCACTGGACCGCAGGCACCGCCCGGAGAGCGCCGTGCCGCCCGCCGCCGACCGCACGCTGAGCGCCCACCGGGAGCTGATGGAGCTGCCGGTCGCCGAGCGTCGCCCCGTCGTCACCGGCCCCGGTGGCGCGGAGCGGCTGGCCGAGGCCGGGATGACCTGGGAATCGCTGGCGGGCTGGCTGCAGGGTCCGATGGACGCGGCCGCCTGGGAGGCGGTGATCCCGTCGATGGGGACGATGGCGCTCGTCCGCAACCTCCGGAACTTCGACGAGGCCGGGGTGCGGGACGAGGTCGCGGAGCGTGCCGCGGCCCGGATCAGCGACCCGGAGGCCGTCGCCGCGTCCCGTCAGTTCCCCTTCCGCTACCTCGCCGCGTACCGGCACGCGCCGTCCCTGCGCTGGGCCCACCCGCTGGAGCGGGCCCTCGGGCACTCGCTGGGCCAGGTCCCCGCGCTGCCCGGCCGCACCCTGGTCCTGGTCGACCGCTCCGGTTCGATGGCCGCGCCGCTCTCCGAGCGCTCCCGGCTGAACCGGGCCGACGCCGCGGCCGTCTTCGGCGCGGCCCTGGCCCTGCGCGCCGCCGACGCGGACCTGGTGCAGTTCGGCACGACCAGCGCGCCGGTGCCCTTCCGGCAGGGCGAGTCCGTGCTCCGGGTCCTGGACCGCTTCGGCAATCTGGGCGGCACGAACACGGCGGAGGCGGTGCGGCGGCACTACCGGGGCCACGACCGGGTGATCGTCGTCACCGACGAGCAGACCGCGTACACGCGGGGTGGCGACGCGACCCGGAGCGTTCCGGACACGGTGCCCGTCTACACCTGGAATCTGGCCGGATACCGGCTTGGCCACGCCCCGTCCGGCGAGGGAAACCGCCACACGTTCGGGGGGCTTTCCGACGCGGCGTTCCGCATGGTTCCGCTGCTGGAGGCGGGAGGAAGCGCTGACTGGCCGTGGTGAGCGCTGATTACGAATCCGGCACTTCTGGGGCCCTGGGCACCGGCGGGCATGGCGTCGGGCCTTCACAGGGCGCATACTCGACCTAATGAAACAGTCAGCCCGGCGTCACCTGCCTTCCAGTCCCTTCAACCGCCCGGCTCAGGAGGCCCCACCGGTCGAATGCTTCGATGTGGGCGACAGGGTGTCGCACGACCAGTTCGGGCTCGGCAGGATTCTTGCTGTCGAGGGCGACAACGACGCGGTCCTCATCGACTTCTCGGGGCGTCAGGGAAGGATCCTGAGCCCGTACTCCAAGTTGACCAAGCTCTGAGACGCGAGACGAGCACGAGCAGCGTCCGTCTTCTCCGGATCCGGGGCGCCTGAATCACTTCAGGCGCCCCGGACTCCGTACGGCTACAGGGACTGGGCGGCGGGTTTCACCATGCCCCGCACGGTGCGCGACTTCGCGAACTCGCCCATCGCGGTCATCTCCCACTCGCCGGTGAACTGCCTGATGAGCTTGGCCATCATCACGCCGGTCTGCGGCTCGGCGCCGGTGAGGTCGAAGCGGACCAGCTCCTCGCCGGAGGCGTCGTCGACCAGCCGGCAGTAGGCCTTGGCGACCTCGTTGAACTTCTGGCCGGTGAACGAGTTCACCGTGAAGACCAGGCCCGTCGCCTCGGCGGGGATCCGGCCCAGGTCCACGACGATCGTCTCGTCGTCGCCCGCGCCCTCACCGGTGAGGTTGTCGCCGGAGTGCTTGATCGCCCCGTTCAGGATGGTCAGCTTGCCGAAGTAGCAGCTGTCCAGGTGGTTGCGGTTGGGGCCGTAGGCGATCACCGACGCGTCCAGGTCGATGTCCTTGCCGCGGAACGCGGGCTCCCAGCCCAGGCCCATCCTGACCCGCGAGAGCAGCGGGGCGCCGCCCTTGACGAGGGACACGGTCTGGTTCTTCTGGAGGTTGACCCGGCCCTTGTCCAGGTTGATCTTCCCGGCGCCCATGGGCGCGGCGGGGGCCGCCGGGGGAGCGGGCGGGGCCGGGGGAGCGGGCGGGGCGATCCGCGGGTCGACGGGGGCGGCGACCGGCGGTGCCACCGGCGGTGCCACCGGGGCGGGGGCGACCGGCACCGGGGCGGCCGGGGCCGCGGGCTCCTCGACCGAGACGCCGAAGTCCGTGGCGATCCCGGCCAGCCCGTTGGCGTAACCCTGGCCGACGGCGCGGGCCTTCCAGGCCCCGTTGCGCCGGTAGACCTCGATGACCACGAGTGCCGTCTCCGCGCTCAGCTGCGGCGGGGTGAAGGTGGCGAGCGCGCTGCCGTCGTCCGCGTTGCGCACGGTGGCGGTGGGCTCGATGCCCTGGAAGGTCTGGCCGGCGGCGTCCGGGCTCGCGGTGACGACGATCTTCTCGATGCCCGGCGGGACGGCCGCGGTGTCCACCACGATCGCGTCGGGCGCGGAGCCCCCGCCGGAGCGGTAGGTCACACCGGGGCCCGAGGGCTGGTTGTAGAAGATGAAGTCGTCGTCGGAGCGCACCTTGCCATCGGCGGTGAGCAGCAGGCCCGAGACGTCGAGCCGCACCGGGGCGGCGACGTCCACCGCCACGCGGGCGGCGGAGAGGGGGATGTTCGAGCCGGGGGTCATAGCGGTCATGCTCGGGGTAACGAACGACCCGGCTTTGCCGTTCCCTTACCTTCGAGGCCTTCGGCCAGCCGCTTTTCGGCCGCCCGGACCGTGGCCGCCGACGGGTCCTCAGCGGCGGTTGCGCGGGTGGTTGCGGGCGGTGCGCTCATTGCCGTGCTTGTACGCGCCGGTCCAGCGCGCCATCACCAATTGGGCGTCGCCCGATGTCACCTCGGCCAGGAACTTCTCCGCCCGGCCGCCGCGCAGGGTGCCCGCGGGGCGGCCCTGGTGGGTGATGGTGACGCTCTGGTCGCCGTGCTGTTCGTACTGGAATCCGGAAGGTCTCGGCATGCTCGTATCCTGCCCGCCGGGCCGCACCCGTGTCGCCCGGATTTCCGCCGCCCGCCCCGGGCCGCCGGCTCAGTGCGGCCAGATCGGCGGGTCGGTCAGGAAGTGGCCGCCGAGGTGGGTGTGTGCCGGGTGGAGGATCTTGTCGAACGTGGACTCCAGCGAGATGCCCGCCAGGTGGATGACCGCGTCCACCCCGCGCACGGCCTCGCGCAGTGCCTCCCGGTCGTTGAGGTCGGCGACGACGGTCTCCGGTTCGCCGTCGATCGGGACCAGGTCGAACAGCCGCAGGTCGTAGCCGTACGCGGGCAGCAGCCCCCGCATGAGGGTGCCGAGGCCGCCTGCGGCGCCGGTGAGCAGGACGGTGCGGGGAGCGGTCATACGGGGAGGTCTCCTCGGGGCGTACACGGAGCGTGCTGTGCGCAATCCTGGCTAGCATTCACATGCGTGGACAAGCTAGGGAGGGGAGGTGAGGTGCGTCAAGAGGCCGCATCCGCCTTGACCTGCCATCAGAGGCTGCCTTAGCGTTGCGTTGTTCAGAAATATGGACACCGATCAGAGTTGTGCACGCCTGAATCTGCTCAGGGAGCGCCCGTGACCTCAGCCCCCCTTGCCGCCCGGCTCAGCGAAGTCGCCGGGCCGCTCTTCTTCCCCGTGACCGCGTTCGGGCCGGACGGCGCCGTCGACCTCGACGTCTTCCGGGCCCATGTGCGGGCCGGGATCGACGCCGGAGCCGCCGCGGTCTTCGCCTGCTGCGGCACGGGCGAGTTCCACGCTCTGACCCCCGAGGAGTTCCGCCTCGCGGTCGCCGCCGCCGTCGAGGAGACCGCCGGACAGATCCCGGTCGTCGCCGGGGCCGGCTACGGCACGGCACTCGCCGTCCAGTACGCGCGGGCCGCCGAGGAGGCCGGTGCGGACGGGCTCCTCGCCATGCCGCCCTACCTCGTCGTCGCCGATCAGGAAGGGCTGCTGAACCACTACGCGGCGCTCGCGGCGGCCACCGCTCTGGAGACGATCGTCTACCAGCGCGACAACGCGATCTTCACCCCCGAGACGGTCGTCGCCCTGGCCCGCACCCCCGGCATCATCGGGCTCAAGGACGGCCACGGCGACCTCGACCTCATGCAGCGCATCGTCAGCGCGGTCCGCACCCACCGGCCAGGCGACGACTTCCTCTACTTCAACGGACTGCCCACCGCCGAGCTCACCGGCCTCGCCTACCGGGGCATCGGCGTCACCCTCTACTCCTCCGCCGTCTTCGCCTTCGCCCCGGACATCGCCCTCGCCTTCTACCGGGCCCTGGACTCCGGCGACGACGCCCTGGTCAACGCGCTGCTCGACCACTTCTACCGGCCGCTCGTCGAACTGCGCGCCAAGGGGCGCGGGTACGCCGTCTCCCTGGTCAAGGCCGGTGTCCGCTTCCAGGGCCTGGACGTCGGCGAGGTGCGCACCCCGCTCACCGAACCGCCCGCCGCGCATGTGAAGGACCTCATCGAGATCATCGCGAGCGGACGCGCCCTGCTGGAGGAGTACGCCACCGAGGGGGGCCCGGCATGAAGGCGGGCGTCTTCCTCTACCCGTGGGACGTCGTCGGGGACCCGGACGCCGCCCGCCGGATCGCGGACCTCGGCGTCCGGCAGGTCACCCTGGCCTCCGCCTACCACTCCACCCGGGCCCTGACCCCCCGCCACCCCGCCCACCGCGTCGTGACCGCCGAGCACGCCGCCGTCCTCTACCCGCCGGACCCGGACCGCTGGGCGGGGCGGGCCCTCGCCCCGTACCGCCAGAGCTGGACGGCCGGCGACGACCCGTACGGGGAGGCCGCCGGGGCCCTGGCCGCCGCCGGTCTAGAGGTGCACAGCTGGGTGGTCCTCGCGCACAGCTCGCGGCTCGGCGCGGAACACCCGGACACCTCGGTGGTCAACGCCTACGGGGACCGCTACCCCTGGGCCCCCTGCATCGCCCGCCCCGCTGTGCGCGCGTACCTCGTGGACCTCGCGGCGGAGGCCGCCGCCCGGCCCGGAGCGCGCGGTACGGAACTGGAGTCCTGCGGCTGGTACGGCTTCGCCCATCTGCACGCCCACGACAAGGTCGCCGGCGTGGGCCTCGGCGACGCGGCGCACTACCTGATGTCGCTGTGCTTCTGTCCCGCATGCCGCGAGGGGTACGGGGAGACGGGCGCCGACCCCGGCGAACTGTCCGCCGCCGTCCGCCGCGCCCTGGAACCGGCCTGGTCCGGGGCCGGCTCCACCGAGTCGGGCCGGGACGGCATCGAGAAGCTGCTCGGGCCCGACCTCGCGGACGCCACCCTGCGATGGCGCGGCAGGGTCGCCCGTACGTTCCAGGAAGTGGCCGTCGCGGGCGTCCGGGCCGCGGCCCCGCCCGGCTTCCAGGTGCTGCTGCACGCCGACCCCGTCCCGTACCGCACCGGGGCCAACGTCGGCGTCGAGGCCGATCACATCCTCGCCGTGGCCGACGGCGTGGTGCTGCCCTGCACCGGGCCGGACAGTGCCCGGGAAGCCGTCCTCGGGCCGTTCGCCGGCCGGGGCGGAGTGCGCGCCGCCACCTTCGGGGTCGTCTCCGGGATGGGCGGAAGCCCCCGCACGCTGGAGCGCGACGCGGCCCACGCCGCCTCGCTCGGCGCGGACCAACTGCGCCTGTACCACGCGGGGCTCGCCTCGGGCCCGGACCTGGAGGCGGTCGCCGCCGCACTCTCACGCCTGGGGTGAGGCGGGCTCACGTCCAGGGGCGGGTCGTGCTCTCGCGACTGGGGTCGGGCGGTGGGCCACGCCCGGGGCTCGGCCGCGCTCGCACGACCCGGCCGGGCCGGGGGCTCACAGTGGGGGTGAGGCGGGGCCGGGGGCCGGTGCGGGGGCGTCGTCGCGGTGTCGCCGCGCCCCCGCCACCAGCACCGCCGCGGCCAGCACCCCCGCCGCCCCGGTCACCGCCGTCAGCACCCGCACGTCCACCACCGCGACGAGCCCCGCCCCCAGCGCCAGGGCCACCGCGTTGGGCGCCGTCATCAGCGAGCCCGCCGTCGCCGCCGTCCGCCCCAGCACCGCGTCCGGCGTCTCCCGCTGCACCGCGGTCATCGCCGCGATCAGCACGCACGGCAGCCCGAACCCGATCGCCGCGCTCGCCGCCAGGGCCACCCCGTCCGACGGCAGCGTCCGCGCCCCCACCGCCAGAGCGAACAACGCCATCCCGCCCGCCGCGAACACCCGCTCCGGCAGCCGGCGCAGCAACGGCCCCACCAGCAGCCCCACCGCCACGGAACCGGCTCCCTGCACCGCGTACAGCACCCCCGCGTACGCCGGCGTCCGGCCGAGCACATCATCGACGTACGCGAACGTCACCGCCCCGTTCACCCCCGCCAGCAGCATCGTCGCCGCCCCCGCCGCCACCAGCGGGCGCAGCACGGCCGAGGCGCGTATCCGCCGCAGCCCGGCGGCGAGTTCCGCGCGCCAGGACCCTGCCGGGGCCGGGGCCCGAGGGGTCTCCCGTACCGGCAGCCGGGCGAAGATCAGGGCGGCCAGGGCGCACGTCGCCGCGTCCAGCAGCGCCACCGCAGGGCCGCCGAACCGTGCGTACAGCCCCGCGCCCGCCAGCGGGGCGACCAGCTTCATGCCCTCGTTGGCCGTCATTCGCAGTCCGTTGAAGTCCGCCAGCAGCGAGGCGTCCACGGTCCCCGCGACGAGCGCCGACTCCGCCGCGTCGAGCAGGACTCCGCTCGCCCCGTAGAGCACCAGCACCACGAAGACCAGCCAGACCGTGCCCGCCGAGTCCACCAGCACCAGCGTGGCCAGCAGACAGGCCATCGCCAGATTGACCCGGACCAGCAGCGCCTTCCGGTCCAGCCGGTCCGCGAGCGCGCCGAGCGCGGGACCGGCCAGCACCGGGGCCCACATCGCGCACACCGTCAGCGCCGCCAGGCTGTTCGACCCGGTCAGCGACCTGACCCAGATCCCCGCCGTGAGCCACATCGCCGACGTTCCGAATCCGGAGACGACCACGCCCGCCAGATACCGCCCCGCCGTTCGGTCCCGCAGGACCCGCCCCACCGCCGTGCCGCCCATGTCGCCCCGATCCGCCTCGTGCCCCGCACCCGTGCCCCGTGCGGCTCATGCTGCGGAGTAAGGCGGTCAGGAGGCATCGGGCGGATGCCTTAGGGCCGGTCGGACGCCCCCGGGGACCTCCGGCCGCCGGTACGGTGCGCGTCGGTACGGTCCTCGCCGGTACGGTGCGCGTCGGCGCGCTCGACGAAGATCCGGTGCAGATCGCGGGCCGCCCGGGACACCGAGCCCGAACGGCTGCGCTGCACCACCAGCAGCACCGTGGTGGCATCGCCCGCCAGCGGCCGGCAGGTGATCGCCCCGGTACGCTCCAACGGGTCCCCGACGACGCTGTAGTCCGGCAGCACCGTGACCCCCAGCCCCTCCGCCACCATCAGTTTTCCCATCTCCGCGCCGTCGGCGGAGTACGAGAACGAGGGCACCCGGCCCTTCAGCAGCCGGTGGGTGAAGCGGTGCATCAGATAGCCGGAACGCATCACGATCAGCGGCTCGCCCAGCAGATCCTCCACCCCGACCGACTCCAGCGCGGCCAGCGGGCTGTCGGGGCGCAGACAGACGACCGGACGGCCCCGGATCAGCTCCGTGGTGTCCAGGTCCGGCGCGATGTCGTCGCCCTCCAGGTAGTTCACCAGCCCGAGGTCGACCCCGCCCTCCAGCAGGGAGCGGTGGATGACGGACTGCTGGGCCGCGATCACCTCCACCTCGGTGGCCGAGTGCAGCGCGCGGAACTCCCGGATCGCCGGGACCAGCAGCGGGACCGTCGCCGCGAACACCGTGCCGAGCCGCACCGTGCGGCTGGTGCGGTGCTGCTCGTCGGCGGCCCGGCGCAGCCGGTCGACCGCGTCCAGCACCCCGATGATGTGCGGCAGCAGCTCGCGCCCCGCCTCGCTGATGGTGGCCCCCGACCGTTTCCGGTCCAGCACGGCCACGCCCAGCTCACGTTCCAGATTCCGTACGGTCTCGCTCAACGCGGGCTGGGACAGGTGCAGTTCGTCCGCCGCCCGGCGCAGTGAGCCCAGCCGGGTGACGGCCTCGATGTACTCCAGCTGCTCGATGCGCATGCCGTCGGCCCTTTCCTTGCGCGCTTCCCGCCCCGGCTCGGTGGAAGGGAAACCCTATCGCTCCTTCGCGGATGCCTTCTCGACCCGGAGGGCCCCGCCGCCCTACTCTGGATCCCGAGGGCGCGCCCGGAGCAGCCGGGTGTGCGTCAGGGAACGCGTGAGGAGAGGGATGTGCGCCGCTTGACCCGTCGCCGCCACATCGACCTCGGCCGCGTCTCCAGTGCCTTCTGTTGTCGCGGAGTCTGAGCGGAGTCCGAGGAGAGACCTCCTCCTTCGCGATCCTCGCGCCGCCGCACGGGCCCTGCCCGCGTCTGCCGGTGTCCGCGTACGTCTCCGTACGGGATCACCTCGCGCGCACCGATCGCCGCACTCCCGTCCGTACCCGCCGCCGCTGATCGGGTTTCACGATCACCGGGGCCGCCGCGCCGTGCCCGCCACCGCGCACCACCCGCCTTCCTGTTCCGGGAGAACCTCATGTCCCCTCCGCCCTCCGCCGACCCGGTGCGCTTCGCGTACTGGGTCCCCAACGTCAGCGGTGGCCTCGTCACCAGCACGATCGAGCAGCGCACCGACTGGGGGTACGACTACAACCGCGAACTCGCCGTCCTCGCCGAGAACAACGGCTTCGACTACGCGCTCAGCCAGGTCCGCTACATGGCCAGTTACGGCGCCGAGTACCAGCACGAGTCCACCTCCTTCAGCCTCGCCCTGCTGCTCGCCACCCAGCGGCTGAAGGTCATCGCCGCCGTCCACCCCGGCCTCTGGCACCCCGGCGTCCTCGCCAAACTCGGCGCCACCGCCGACCACCTGAGCAACGGGCGCTTCGCCGTCAACGTGGTCAGCGGCTGGTTCAAGGACGAGTTCACCGCGCTCGGCGAACCCTGGCTGGAGCACGACGAGCGCTACCGCCGCTCCGAGGAGTTCATCCGGGCCCTGCGCGCCGTCTGGACCGAGGACCACGCCGAACTCGCCGGAGACTTCTACCGCATCCGGGACTTCTCCCTGAAGCCCAAGCCGATCTCCTCGCCGGAACGCCCGCACCCGGAGATCTTCCAGGGCGGCAACTCCACCGCCGCCCGGCAGATGGCAGGACGCGTCTCCGACTGGTACTTCTCCAACGGCAAGGACTTCGACGGCGTCACCGAGCAGATCAGGGACGTCCGCACCGCCGCCGGGAGCGCCGGACGCACCCCGCCCCGCTTCGGCCTCAACGGCTTCCTCATCGCCCGCGACACCGAGGCGGAGGCCCGCGACACCCTGCGCGAGATCGTCGCCAAGGCCGACACCGAGGCCGTCCACGGCTTCGGCTCGGCCGTCAAGCAGGCCGGGAGCTCCACCGCCGACGGCAAGGGCATGTGGCAGGACTCCTCCTTCGAGGACCTCGTCCAGTACAACGACGGCTTCCGTACGGGACTGATCGGCACCCCGGAACAGATCGCGGAACGCATCGTCGCCTACAAGCGCCTCGGCGTCGACCTGCTGCTCCTCGGCTTCCTGCACTACCACGAGGAGGTCGAGTACTTCGGCAAGAACGTCCTGCCGCTCGTCCGTGAGCTGGAGGACCACCAGGCCACTCAGTCGTCGGAAGGTTCATCATGAGCACCGCAGCACCCACCGAGTGGAAGACCCTCCCCGCCCCCGAAAGCCCGGCGGCCTGGATCGAACGTGCCGCCGAGGCCGCCGCGCTCCTCGCCACCGACGCCGCCGCCCGCGACAGGGCGGGTGCCACCCCGTACACCGAGATCCAGCTGCTCAAGGACTCCGGACTCGTCACCCTGCTCGGCCCGGCCGAGCACGGCGGCGGAGGCCAGGACTGGGCGACCGCCTACCGGGTGATCCGCGAGGTGGCCAAGGCCGACGGCTCGATCGGACAGCTCCTCGGCTACCACTACCTCTGGAACTGGGCCGCCCGCCTCGTCGGCACCCGCGAGCAGTGGGAGCACGTCGAGGCCGAGGCGGTCCGGCACACCTGGTTCTTCGGCGGCGCGGTCAACCCGCGCGACAGCGACGTGGTCGTCACCGAGGACGGCGACGACCTCGTCTTCACCGGCGCCAAGACCTTCTCCACCGGCAGCAAGGTCTCCGACGTGACCGTGCTCGAAGGGGTCCTGGACGGCACCGACCAGCACATCTTCGCCATCGTGCCCTCCGACAGCGAAGGGCTGACCTTCCACGACGACTGGGACAACATCGGCCAGCGGCTCACCGAGAGCGGCGGCGTCACCATCGACGGCGTCCGCACTCCGTGGGCCTCCGCCGCCGGTTACGTGGACAAGGAGTTCCGGCCCCGCGTCTACAACACCCTCAACGTGCCCACCATCCAACTGGTGTTCATCTCCTTCTACCTGGGCATCGCCGCCGGAGCCCTGGAGACCGCCGCCACCTACACCCGCACCAAGACCCGCCCCTGGCTGCACGGCGGACACGACCGGGCGGTCGACGAGCCGTACGTCATCGACACCTACGGCGACCTCACCGCCAAGCTCTGGGCGGTGGAAGCCCTGGCCGACGCCGTCGCCGCCGAGGGGCAGAAGCTGCACGACGCACCGGACGAGGTGACCGAGCAGTCCCGTGGAGCGTTCGAGGTCCGGGTGGCCGCCGCGAAGGCCCGGGCCACCGAGGTCGCGCTGGAGGTCACCAGCCGCATCTTCGAGGTCACCGGCGCCCGCGCCACCGCCTCCGCCGAGGGACTCGACCGCTTCTGGCGCAACGTCCGCACCCACACCCTCCACGACCCGGTCGCCTACAAGCGGCGCGAGGTCGGCCGGCACGTCCTGACCGGCGAACTCCCCGAACCCACCTGGTACTCCTGACCTGCCGCCGGGGGGGGGGGGGGCCCCCCCCCCCCCCCCCCCCCCCCCCCCCCCCCCCCCCCAAAACAGGAGCCCACGGCCCCCCGCCCGAGCGCGCCCCCCCCCCCCCCCCCCCC